>CAILAQ010000051.1 GCA_903832165.1 uncultured Bacteroidota bacterium
TATCATTTTGATTTTTATCGGATAAACAAGATCAGCGAGGCTCTGGATTTTGGCATCGATGAATATTTCGACAGCGGTGCCTGGTGCCTGATTGAATGGCCGGAGAAAATCGGGGAACTTTTACCTGAGGGCGCAGTGGCTGTTCATCTGAATGAAAATTCTGACGCAACCCGGACAATAAGTATTCAAATTCCGGGATAATACAGATTCAATGGATATTTTGTAAATTGCTCTTCTTAAAGGAGGTGATTAAAAAATGGAAGAGTCTGGAAAACCCTCATCTTTCTTTCAGCATGGCATGATGCCAAAGGAAGAAACTCTTGATCGCGAGAAAAAAGGGAAGCGATTTGTGATCGGATTACCAAGGGAAACTGATCCGCTGGAAACCAGGATTTCTCTTACACCGCAAGCAGTACAGCTGCTTGTTGAAGTCGGGCACCGGGTATTGATCGAGCGCGGAGCAGGTAATGGCCCCAAGTTCTCTGATCATGATTATTCCGAAGCCGGCGGTGAACTCATGAATAATAAATCTGCCGTTTTCGAGGCTTCCATCATTCTAAAGGTATCACCCCTCACCAGGTTTGAAATCGATCTTCTCGGACCCGGAAAGACGATTATTACTGGTCTGCATCTGGCAACGCGTGATGAGGCTTACTTTCAGGATCTGATGCGGCATAAGGTTACGGCTATTGCCTTTGAGCTGATCAAGGATGAAGCCCAGGAAGTTCCCGTGTTGAGATCGATGTGCGAAATTGCCGGAACGGTTGCTGTAAATATTGGTGCCGGATTGCTCGGCAGCGACGGAAACGGGAAAGGGATCCTGCTTGGCGGGATCACTGGAATTACTCCTACTGAAGTGGTGATCCTGGGTGCCGGCACAGCGGCTGAAAATGCAGCCCGGACAGCTCTCGGAATGGGAGCTATCGTTAAAGTATTCGATTCTTCAATTACCAAACTCCGTTCCCTTAAACATTTTCTGGGGCAGGAAATATTCACTTCCGTCATGCATCCGCCGGTGCTGAAAAAGGCTTTTGAAACGGCCGATCTGGTCATTAGTACTTTGCAACGGCTTCATCAGGATTCTTTTTACCTGATTCCGGAAGATCTGATCATGTCGATGAAACCCGGTTCGGTGGTCCTTGACATACATGTTGATCAGGGTTCGAGCTTTGAGACCGGCATTTATTCGACACGCGAACAGCCGATATTCACACGTCACGGTGTGGTCCATTACATGGTCCCTAACCTTCCGGCCAAAGTTGCCCGGACGGCCTCCATTGCACTTAGTAATGTTCTGATGCCTTTACTTTTAGATAAAGGCAGGTGCGGAGGAATACTCCAGCTTATCAAGGACGATCTGGGGGTAAGGCAGGGGGTATACTTGTACAACGGGATCCTGACTAATGAGTTGATAAGTAATCAGTTCGGAATTGCATCAAAGGATATCGACCTGTTGTTGTCAGCTTTCTAAAATACTGCCCGAACCTGAAGCTGGGCATTGTGGACTGCTTTTCCGCCGCGGACAATCCTTCCCTCATAAACACCTTCGAGAATCAGGTTCTTCCCCAACTTATACCGGGCCGAAAGCTGTGCCACTCCGTTCGGACCGTTGCCTAACCCGCGCAACATGGCGTAACCGGATGGGGAATCAGGCTGTCCCTCGAAATTGACATTTACATACTGGACTGACAGGCTGATCTGGCCTTTTTCGGGGATCTGGGCAGTTAAAACAGATTCCAGACGGTTCGACAATAAACTTTCTACACCCGAATTATTCTTTTCCGATCGCAATTCCCAGTCCATTTCAACTCTGAAATTTGTGCCTGCCTGACATTCGATACGAAGGAGCTGTGACTTGCCTGAGAGTGCATAATTTCGTGCGTGGAAGAATTCTGATATGGATTCCCTGCGTGACAAGTCGGTCGTGGAATTCAGCTGCCATGAAGGGTGGAAACGGTATCGCAGCAGCAGGGAATTGGTCCAGATTACCTGACCGTCGGCGCCGTTGAGCAGGGTGGTGCGGGTAGCCAGTTTCTGTGTGACCAGGTCGGCGTTGAATTTCTGCCCGGAGCGATTGAATGATAATGTATGACGAAGTTGAGAGTTGAGATTGATCAACCGTTGTTCCGTTGGATTATTTGTGAATGGATTTATCAGAAACAGGTAGTCACCACGCGGTGTTTTTTTATCGATTCGATAAGCCAGCTGGCTGGTAAATCTGGAGGCGAAACCTTTTTTGGGCTGAATGGTGAAAACCTGATTGAAACGATTGACGAGGGTGGGGAGGAATTCCGTTCCGAGCCTGAATATTCGGATAAATGCGGCCTGATCCTTGAAAAAGGCAGTTTCAAATTCATTCAGTTCCTTGATTCCATTATTGTTATAGTCTTTCCAGGTATAATATCCCTGGCCGGCAGCTACTTCCAGATACGAATACTCCGGCTTACGGTCGTAACCGGAGCCCACCTCGAAAAAAGTTTGAGATTTGAGTAGTCCTTTCCAGGCCTGCCACCGATTGTCAATTCTTCCGGTTACAGTTTTTCCTGTTTCGCCGGTTGTAAGGCTTCCGGAATCGGCGTCCAAAGCCCGGATATGGATGCCGGCGCGGAAGGGCATGGCCGGGTTTTTCGAAATATCCACCCAGCTTTCGGCATCCCAGGCTCTTGAATTTGTCATCAGCCGGCCGGCCAATGGCAGCTTGTCTGTACGCTCGCTTATTCTCACCATCCATGGCTGGCGGTCGTTCTTTTTCTCAGCTGCTTCGAGGCTGAATTCCTGAAATGCCTGACTATTACTGAGCAATGTATCCATGCCGGGCTTTTGCCACCGGTTATTCTCTGCATTTTCGGCGAGAACAACATTCACTTTTCCCCATTCGCGCCGATAGCGTATCGTATGTCGCAGGAAGGCGGTGTTCCGGTATGAATCGGCGGAAAGCAGGTAGCTGCCTGACCAGGAGGTCTCCCATTTCTTTCCCCGAAGCCGGCCGTTAGTAAATTGCCGGAATCCTGACCAGGCCGTTTTCAGATTAAGATATTCGAGCCGGTAGCTTGCTTGCAAACTATCCCTGCCCGACAGGCTAAGGCCGGATTCCAGAAAATTTTCCTGCTGATTTACCCCGGTTGAGGCCAGGTTCCAATCGCGTTCAAACTCCACTTCCCGAAACCGTTCCACCGGATCGAACCTCAATCCGGCAAATCTATAATTAATGAAGGAGCTGATTATTAAGCTGCTATCACGTTTGAAAAAATCCTTTCGGGATAGATTAGCCTTCATTCCCATCCCGGTATTATTACCATCATCCAGGGAGGAAAATGTGTTTTTATCGTTTCGGGTCAATGACCATTCCATATCCATTTTCATTCGTTTGCCAAGGGCCTGACGGGTTCCGGCGGAAATTACCTGTTTGCTTTGTGGCATAACCAGTTTGCGAATCGGTTCATAGCTCCCCTTAAGCAGGCCGTTTTCAGGGGCTACCCATCGGAATACCCGTCCATTGGCTGTCGACTGTACCGGTTCATAATTACCGTTTCCGCCGCCGACAAAAGAAAATCCGGCTTCATATTTTGCACTGTCTGGATTAAAGCTCTGAATCAGAACACTATCGTAACGGATGCCAAGCACAGTTGTATCTGCCATTTTATAAAAAACGCGATCGCTGCGGAAAAGTGATTCGTGAACAGCGCTTATCCTGGCGAGATTTGAATTGTCGCCGACAGATGCCAATAGTTGTTTATTGCTATCTGTGAGATCCTGGAGAAGAGGCTGGTTTTTTGCATCATTCTCAGAAAAAAGGTTCAGGTACCAGGATCCGTTTTTTGTTGTCCAGCTGTTCTCATTATAAGCCAGAAAGCGCGAATAACTGCGCTCTGTATATTCGAATTCAGCGACAATCCTCTTATCCTTGGTAATCAAATTTTTCGGAGTAAATCTGATTTCGGCGGTATTATAATCAATGGTATAATCTGATTCTTCACCCCTTATGAGCGTTTGTCCGTCGATATATACTTTTTCGCTCCCGGCGATAACCTGTATATAGGTTTCTCCGGTTGCGCCGGTAAGCATGTAGGGACCCTGGTTCCCTTCACTGCCCTGGAGATGGTTGCGGGCATATTTCCCTTTAACAACGGCTGCGCTGGTGCTGGTACGGAAGGTTGAGCCGCCCGATCTGGCGGGAGCCTCAACTGTGAACCTGGCTCCCTGCACACGCTTGTTCATTTGCAGAAAATATCCCGTAGCGGGGCGAAGATCGAAGTCGCCAGCCAGGATTTCATTCTTTTGGCTGTATATGCGCATGAATACCTTGTCGAACTCCTGGATCTGCTGCGTATTGCCTTCGGGCTGGATCGGCATATTGGCATCAGTGAGTGTGGCCTCAATCCGGTAGTCCTTACTTAGTCGGCCTTCCAGCTGGATGTTGAGGTTTGAGGTAAGCGAGGCATCCCGGGTATTTCCCATGGCCACCCCGCGCGCGAGGCTGCCGCTGCTGTGGAGGGATCCTTCGGATAGCCGGTCATACTTTTCACCGGCAATCAACCCAGATGGAATTTTATATAGAGGCGCACTTATACGGTTGTAGTCGGGACTTTTGTGCTGATAAATCTTACTGAGGGAAAATGGGTATGCCGAATAGCTTACGATCAAGGTGTCAGAATTCGTGGTAAGGGACGGGGTCCCCGCCTTCGCGGGGATGACAAAAGAAGCATGATCAGGTATGCGGTTTGGGGTATGGGGTTTGAGGATGAAGAGGGCCTTAATCCAGTCGATGGTGTAGAGGCTGTCGGGGAACGGGATATTATTTTTTTGATAAACTTTCCAGGAATTGGGGACGATGGAGAGGGTGTCTATCAGGAGGGTGTCGGATTTAACAGGCAGTATGACTTTCCTTTGCGTTTGAGACTTTAAGGCAGAGGGCAGAAGGCAGAAGGCAAAAATCAGTAAGAAGTATCTTAAGTGAAGAAAGTTAGA
>CAILAQ010000052.1 GCA_903832165.1 uncultured Bacteroidota bacterium
CTTTATCATGCGGCCATATCCGCTATACTTGTCTTTTAAAGATTGCAGCAGAATTTTAATTGCACCTTCAAATTTAGTTTTATCAGCATTGCTTAAACTGGTGTACGCAATAATATCTCCTGATATGGCAGCTCGGTTCATGCAAGAATATTTTGAACAAATATATTACATTTATCGGTAAATACGACTATATAGTATATTTATCGTCTTATATGCCGATAAATTATTTATATCGATTCAATTACCGATAAAATCATCCTGATTCGATTTTAAGCTCCTTAATATTTATATTTATTCTTCCACAACGCCTTCAGCCTCGTCCTGATCTCGTTCTCCCGTTGATTGTTTTGAGGATCATAGAATTTAGACCCTTTGATTTTTTCCGGCAGAAACTCCTGTTCGATAAAATTGTTGTCGAAATCGTGGGCATATTTGTAATCCTTTCCGTACCCGATTTTCTTCATCAGGTTTGTAGGGGCGTTGCGGATGTGCAGCGGAACAGGAAGGTCGCCGGCTTCCCTGAATAGCTTCTGCGCACCCCTGATCGCAAGGTACGATGCGTTGCTTTTTACCGAACAGGCCAGATAGATGGCCGTTTGTGATAAAATCAGGTCACATTCGGGATAACCGATCACCTCCATGGCCTGAAAACAGGAGGTGGCCAGCAGCAGGGCATTTGGATTGGCATTCCCGATATCTTCAGAGGCCAGGATCAACATGCGCCGGGCAATGAATTTCGGATCTTCACCCGCCTCGATCATGCGTGCCAGCCAGTAAACAGTGGCATTGGGATCGCTACCCCTCATCGATTTGATAAAAGCTGAGATGATGTCGTAATGCATCTCGCCTGTTTTGTCGTACATCGCCAGGTTCTGCTGAATGGTCCTGATCGTCTTTTCATTGGTGATGGTCACAGGCAAGCCTTGTTTCAGCTCGGTTGTTACGATCAGCTCCAGGGCATTCAGCAATTTTCGGGCATCACCTCCCGAAATACGGAGCATTGCTTCAGGTTCAGGGATTTCAATGGATGTTTTCAGGCTGTTTTCAAGAAAGGTGCGACCCTGTTCAAGCAGTTTCAGCAGATGATTCTCCTCCAGTGGTTTTAAGATATATATCTGGCACCGGGAGAGAAGTGGTGAGATCACCTCAAATGAGGGATTTTCTGTGGTGGCGCCAATAAAAGTCACCACCCCTTTTTCAACCGCGCCGAGCAAGGCATCCTGTTGTGACTTGCTGAACCGGTGAATTTCATCAATAAATAAGAAGGGACTGTCGCTGGCTTCCTGGGCTTTGGCTATGACTTCACGCACTTCCTTAACCCCCGAACTAACCGCACTCAGGGTATAGAATGTTCGTTTTAATTGCTTTGAAATGATAAAGGCCAGTGTGGTTTTGCCGATTCCGGGCGAACCCCACAATATCATGGAAGGTACATTGCCCGACTCGATGGCACGCTGCAGGATGGCGCCTTTACCGATGAGGTGCTCCTGCCCAAGGTAATCTTCAAGCGAATCCGGACGTAATTGTTCTGCCAATGGAATTAACATGGAACAAAAATAGCTTTTATTCCAATAGTCACATTCAC
>CAILAQ010000053.1 GCA_903832165.1 uncultured Bacteroidota bacterium
CCTTTGAAACTTCAGGGAACCAACAACCATCAGGATCATGCCGGCCTGGGTAGCGCACTTCCTGATTATATGCAATATTACAGAATTCAGCAGCTGAAAAATTTCGGGGTTAACGCGTATCGGACCAGTCATAACCCGCCGACCCCTGAATTACTCGATGCGTGCGATAGCCTCGGTATGCTTGTCATCGATGAAACCAGGCTTCTCAATACAAGTCCGGAGTATATGAGCCAGTTCGAAAGGCTGATCCTCCGCGATCGCAATCATCCCAGCGTTTTCCTCTGGTCCATTGGTAACGAGGAGCAGAGCGTTCAGACCACCTCCCAGGGAAAACGAATGGCACTTACCATGATGCAGAAGCTGAGTGAACTCGATCCTACCCGGACCTGCACCTACGCCGCCGACCTTGGAGCGGAATTTTATGGAATAAATGGGGTGATCCCGGTGAGAGGCTTCAACTACCGGCATACTGACATGAAAGAGTATCATGCCAATCATCCCGGTCAGCCGGTAATTGGCACCGAAATGGGCAGCACCGTTTCCACACGTGGCATATACGAAACGGACTCGGTGAATTGTTACCTGCCGGATCAGGACCTGAATGCTCCGTGGTGGGCTTCCCTTGCCGAAGCCTGGTGGCCGATGACCGCTGAAAACGATTGGATTTCAGGAGGTTTTATCTGGACAGGATTCGATTACCGGGGTGAACCTACCCCTTTTCAATGGCCGAATATCAATTCTCATTTTGGAATACTGGATGTTTGCGGATTCCCTAAAAATCTGGCCTTCTATTATAAATCCTGGTGGAGCAATGAAGATGTCCTGAATATCTCGCCTCACTGGAACTGGCCCGGAAAAGAAGGGAAGTTAATACAGGTATGGGTGAACAGTAATGCCGACGAGGTTGAACTCTTTCTTAATGGATCAAGTATAGGCAGAAAGAAAATGGTACGAAACAGCCACTTGACCTGGGAGGTGCCTTATGCTCCCGGAAAACTGGAAGCAAAAGGCTGGCGTAACGGAGGGTTAATCAGGGCTTCAGTTGAAACAACCGGCAAGCCTGCCGAAATTTCCATGATGGCCTATAAAACCACCCTGTTTGCTGATGGTAAAGATGCCACAGTTATCAATATCCGTGCATTGGACAAAGAGGGGCGCTGGGTGCCTGATGCACAAAACCTGATTCAACTTTCACTCGAAGGCGACGCCGAAATTCTTGGAACAGGGAATGGCGACCCAAGCAGCCATGAAGCTGATAAATGCGCACCCGGCAAATGGCAGCGCCATCTGTTCAATGGATATTGCCAGGTGATCCTGCAGACCGGAAAACAGCCGGGAACAGTCAGATTAAAGGCAACCTCGGATGGACTCTGGGCCGGCGAATCTGAAATATTCACCGTGCCTGTATATCCTGTTCTGAATAATGAGATCGGACTGTTTAAGCCTGAAGAGGTTAGTGTGGCCGGCCAGGAAAAGATGATCGGTGCCGATATCTCCTTTCTGCCTCAACTGGAGAAAAAAGGAATGAAATTCTTTGATAAGGGCGTTCAGAACGATCCGTTGCAAATACTTCGCGACCATGGCTTTAACTATGTCAGGCTGAGGATTTTCAATAATCCGGAAAATAAGGAGGGCTATGCACCGGGCGAAGGTTGGTGTAACCTCGAAAATACACTGGCCATGGCCAAAAGAATTAAAGCCGCCGGTATGAAGATTTTGCTGGATTTTCATTATTCAGATAACTGGGCTGATCCGGGGAAACAATTCAAACCCAAATCATGGGAAGGCCTGGAATTCAATCAGCTTAAAATCTC
>CAILAQ010000054.1 GCA_903832165.1 uncultured Bacteroidota bacterium
AAACCGTCAACGTCTTTTGTGGGATCGATAGCTTCGATAATATTATTCTCATTGATATGCCCGGGCAATGGCAATTGAACAATAAAGCCATCAACTGACGGATCAGTGTTAAGCTGATGAATCGCACCAAGAAGTTCAGACTCCTCCACGGTAACCGGAAAGCGGATCAGGGTTGAAAGAAATCCAACCTCCTCGCAATCCTTAACCTTTGCGGCAACATAAGTCTCACTGCCACCATCGTTACCAACAAGAATGGCTGCCAGATGTGGCTGCTTTAAGCCTTGTGAATTTCTCAGGACTACCGCGTCCCGAATGGCCGACTTGAGTTCGGCTGAAACTTTTTTACCGTCAATAATTACCATGATTGTCTTATTATCTTCTTGCCATAGGGCCGTTTCCTGCCATTCTGCTCAGATTCTTTCCAGTAGCCACCATTTTCATCATTTTCCGGGTTTCGTCAAACTGCTTGAGCAATTGATTCACTTCCTGAACTGTGGTACCGCTACCCGAAGCTACCCGCTTCCTGCGGCTTCCATTTAATATGGCCGGATTCTGGCGTTCATCCGGAGTCATTGAATGGATGATCGCCTCAATGCTTTTGAATGAATTATCATCCATATCCAGGTCCTTGATGGCTTTACCCATTCCCGGGATCATGCTTGCAAGTTCCTTGATATTTCCCATTTTCTTAACCTGCTGTATCTGCTTGAGGAAGTCATCGAAATTAAACTGATCCTTAGCCAGTTTGCGCTGCATCTTTGCAGCTTCTTCGGAGTCAAACTGCTCCTGGGCCTTTTCAACCAAAGTCACAATATCACCCATGCCGAGTATCCTGTCCGCCATACGTTCAGGATAGAAAATATCCAGGGCGTCAAGTTTTTCGCCGGTTCCCACGAACTTTATCGGCTTGTTAACGACTGACCTAATAGAAAGAGCAGCCCCACCCCGTGTATCACCGTCAAGTTTAGTAAGGACAACTCCGTCGAAATTTAATCTGTCATTGAATTCCTTTGCCGTATTTACAGCATCCTGACCGGTCATGGAGTCAACAACAAATAGGATTTCCTCCGGATCAACCGCAGCCTTGATCGCTGCAATTTCCTTCATCATGGTCTCATCAACAGCCAAACGACCGGCTGTATCAATAATCACCAGATCAAAACCATGCTGCCGGGCATGCTTAAGGGCATTTTTTGCAATTGATACAGGATCAAGAACACCATCTTCGGTATAAATCGGTATCCCAGCCTGCTCTCCTATTATTTTCAGCTGTTCGATAGCTGCAGGCCGGTAAACGTCGCAGGCAACCAATAATGGCTGTCGGCCCCGCTTGTTTTTTAAAAAGTTTCCAAGCTTGCCGCTAAAGGTAGTTTTACCTGAGCCCTGCAAACCTGCCATCAGGATAACCGTTGGATTGCCCTTCAGGTTAAGGTCAGTCTTTTGGCCGCCCATTAACTCCACCAGCTCATCATGAACAATTTTAACCATCATTTCTGACGGCTTAACTGCAGACAATACATTCTGTCCCAGTGCTTTTTCTTTAACTGTGGTCGTAAAATCCTTTGCGATCTTGAAATTCACATCAGCATCAAGCAAGGCTCTGCGTACCTCTTTCAAAGTTTCCGCCACATTAATTTCGGTAATCCTACCCTGGCCCTTTAATAGTTTTAAGGACCGCTCTAATCTTTCGCTAAGATTCTCAAACATAACTTAATACAATTATTTTACATCCTATCTGGAATATCAATACCCAATAAACCCATGCCATCCTGAATATGGTTGGCAATAAAACCCGACAATGCCAGCCTGAAATCCCTTTTAAACGGTTCAGGTTCTTTAATTATTGGACAAAACTGATAAAAGTGGTTATACTCTTTAACAAGTTCATAAAAGTAATTTGCCAGAAGAGCGGGAGAAAGTGATCGTCCGGCCTCTTCAATAATTTCCGGATATTGATAGATCCTTTTTATAAGGGCATTTTCACGGGGATCAAGTTTCTGAACAGTGAACCAGTCAGTTTCCTGCTTCAGTCCGGTTTCGGCTGCTTTCCTCTCCACTGATCGGATCCGCACACATGTATATTGGATAAAAGGACCCGTATTACCATTAAAATCA
>CAILAQ010000055.1 GCA_903832165.1 uncultured Bacteroidota bacterium
GACGACGGGCTGGTGCTCTGGGAGAAGGATAAATCGGGCTATTTTCTAAAGTACTCCATGAAAAGCACTGCTATAAAATACGGCCTCGACCGGCCTTTTGAAGTGATCAGAAAAGAAAAGAGACCTATTCTGAATAAAACGATTAATGAAGCAGCCTTGCATCTTAACATTCAGGGGCGACAGGAAGACACCCAGGAGACTCTTGTTGTATTTCGCGAAAAAAGCGATGAGGAGAAATTTGTAAAAATTCTGGAGAAGGGAGCTAAACCCGAACACATTACCTCCTATTCTGATTCTCTCTGGAAAGGCTATTCCATTATTGAACCCACCCGGCAGATGAAGGAATACCGGGCTAAACCCAAGAATTAGCCTGTTGATAACCATGATGATTTGTTAATAAGTATTGACGAATGGAATTATAGCCGTATCTTCGACTTACCTTCACCTTGGTAAATGATAAAGAAAGCCACCCCTGACCCTGCTGAAATCCGCACGGAAGCTGATTTCTTGAAACTTCTTCAGGATCTGCAAATCCATCAGATTGAATTGGATATGCAGAACAGGGAGCTATTGCTGGCCCGTGAGAAAGCAGAAATGGCGGCAAATAAATATGCTGAATTATACGATTTCGCCCCCTCCGCCTATTTTACCCTTTCCAAAGTGGGCGAAATTCTAGAAATAAACCTCAGCGGGGCGAATATGCTGGGTATGGATCGCTCAATATTAAAAGGCAGGCGACTTGGCTTTTTTGTTTCCAAAGAGACTAAACCAGTCTTCAATATCTTCCTTGAAAAAGCATTCAGCAGTAAGGTCAAAGAAACCTGCGAGCTGGTTCTGAATATGGGGGAACCCCTGAAGATGCATCTGCGCCTTGACGGGATTGTTGCCAAAAATTCGGAGCAATGCAGGGTTGTTGCTCACGATATCAGTGAACGAAAACAGGCTCAAATTTATCACGAACTGAGCAGGACAATCCTGGAAATACTCAACGAGCCGGGAACCCTGAATGAAGCCATGGTCAGAGTTCTGGACATTATAATGTTGCAAACCCGGGTCGAAGCCTGCGGTATTCGCCTGAAGAATGGGGATGACTATCCCTATATTGCACAGAAAGGATTCTCGGAGGATTTTCTCCTGACCGAAAATTCAATTATCGGACGCACCAGGGAGGGTGGCGTATGCCGCGATCAGGATGGTAGTGTCAGCCTGAATTGCACTTGTGGTATGGTAATTAACGGTAAGGCTGATGAGGATAACCCGTTCTTTACACGCGGAGGTAGCGTGTGGACAAACGACTCGCTGCCGTTTCTCGATTTACCTTTGGTTGAGGATCCCCGGATTCATCCGCGTAATCAGTGCATCCATCATGGCTTTGCTTCTGTTGCCCTGATCCCCATCCGGAGCAGAAACAGGAATGTTGGCCTGATACAGTTTAACAGCAGGGAAAAAGGAGCCTTTAACCCTATTGTAATTGAACAGCTCGAAGAGATCGCCTCTCACATTGGAGAAGCCCTGATGCGCAAGGCAGATGAGGAACTTCTGGATGTCAGCCACGAGATCCTTTCCTCTTTTATGAATAACGCGCCATTCTTTGCTTTTGTTAAAGAGGTTACGCCTACTAAAAGCATTGTGGTTAAGGCGAGCGAAAATTATCGGGAAATGATCGGTATTCCGGGTTCCGAAATGGTTGGTAAAAACATGTTTGAAATGTTTCCGGCTGATCTGGCTCAAAAAATGACCGATGATGATTGGACTGTTGTAACTGAAAACAAGATTGTCGAGTTTGATGAGTCATTCAACGGCCATGATTATGCCACGTCGAAATTCCCGATTATCAGCGGAGGCAAACATCTTCTGGCCGGTTATAGCCTGGATGTTACCGACCGGAACATCCTGGAACGAAAACTGGTTGAAAGCGAAAAGCAATACCGGATTCTGGTCGATACATCTCAGGAAGGAATTGTTGTTGTTCAGGGCGGCTTTTTCAGGTTTGTTAATCCCAGGATGATCAATACCACAGGCTATTCTGAGGAGGAACTCTTAGCCCTCCCGTTCCTTGATATGGTCTTTGATGACGACAAGGAGCTGGTAATTAGCAACTATAAAAATAGAATGGCCGGTAACCCGGTCGCAGACCGTTACCAATTCAGGGCTTTAAAAAAAGACAGGAGTATTTTCTGGGTTGAAATCAGTGATGTTCATGTGGAATGGCAAGGAGAACCGGCTATAATCTACTTTGTAATTGATATCACAGATCGAAAGAGAATCGAAGAGGAGATTCAACTTAAAACTCACGAGCTTCAAAAACTGAATGCCGAAAAAGATAAATATTTCGCCATTATTGCCCATGACCTCCGCAGCCCGTTCCAGGCCCTGCTGGGCATCTCTTCGCAGAGTACGGAAGAATTGTTAATCCTGCCGGAAGAAAAGGTCAGGAAGATTGCAGTGAACATGAGGAAATCGGCAAGCCGGCTTTTCGACCTGCTGGAAAATCTGCTGGAATGGTCGCAGATACAGCGGGGCATAATTACATTTAAACCGAAGTTGTTCAGGGCAGCCGATACTTTTACCCGGATCGCTGCCATGGTCCGCCAGACGGCAAATAAAAAAATGATTAAGATCATCGTGGATGTGCCAGACGATCTGAAAATATACGCAGATGAGCAAATGTTCGAAAGCCTGATCCGCAATTTCGCTTACAATGCTGTAAAATATACTCCCAAAGGAGGTGAGGTTACCATCAGTGCGATCATCGTGCCCGACAATACAGTCCATATTTCAATCACGGATAACGGAATCGGAATGAGTCAGGAAATGCTTGATAAACTCTTCCTCATGGAAGAACAGATAATCCGTAAAGGAACTGAAGGGGAACGCAGTACGGGCCTGGGACTGGTTATTTGCCGTGATTTTATTGAAAAGCATGGCGGAGAGCTGTGGATAGAGAGTGTGGAAGATAAGGGCAGCACCTTTGCCTTCAGCCTGCCGTACAAGGCGCTCTGAGAGTAAAACACTTTTTGGCCGGCTTGCCTTAAGATCCCTGATCACCGGAGAGGTATTGATCAGGTAGGAGTTGCCAAAATCGATATAAACTCCGGCAACTTTTCCTTTTCCATAGGATCTGACCGTAACAGCCGTTTCAGCCGGAAACCGGGTTAACCTCTTTTCGAATTTCAATGCTGAAATGGGTTCCTTTTGATTCAGATGAAGTAAAAGAAACGCGACCTTTTAAATATTTTTCCCCAAGAAGTTTCATGCTGTACGTTCCGAGGCCCCGGTCAAGACCCTTGGTGGAGAAAGATCTTTGAAATACCTGGGCTTTGATCTCCGGCGACATAAATGAATCATTATGAACAGAGAAGCTCAGGTGATTGTCGTTCTCCAGGAGGAATATGGTGATCTTGCCTCCTTCGCCGGTGGCTTCGAGTGCATTTTTGATCATATTAGTCAACACCCTGTTCAGCAGAACTTTGTCTGTGAGTACAGGCGTCGGTTTGCAAGCCGCCAAAGTCTCGATCTTTCGGTTTTTTGCTACCCGGTGAAGTCGCATCTGCGCAGCTACCTCATGAATTAAAATGACCGGATCAGTGAATTCATTTTTTACTGAAATCTCTCCTTTCTCAGCCCCCAATAAGTCGCGCTGACTGAGTATTTCTTCAACCAGATCAGTGGAAACCGAATGAAGGGTCTGGAGCGTAGCTTTAATTTCGGTGACATCATCCATCTCCTCCAGAATTCCTAATAATCCGTCGAGGCTGCCTGCCTTATTGATTACATCATGAAAGAATATCCGTTCCATGGCATGGCGGCGCTTTTCATCGCTGATGTCAGTCGCAACAAAAAGAGTATATTTCTCTTCATTGATATCCAGTGGACTTGACGTGATGCTGAGGTCGAAACTGACCAGCCTGTCGTTCACTTCTGCTGTGATTCTGCACTCTTTTGTCACCACCGCAGAGGTTTTCTGGCTTTCAACAATACTTTGTGCTGCTCCGCAATAGGAACATTCCTTGCTGGTTCCGCAACCGGCCTCCATATTGTTTGAATAAATGCATTTCAATATTTCTCCCGGCCTGTTGCCGAATGCAAATTCCCGGGTATCAAAACCCATGGAAGTCTTGAGAGCTTTATTAATGAATACAGCCTGCCTGTCGGGATTCAGGATCGCCACTACATGGGTCAGGCTATCGAGCGTTTTAGTCAGGATTTCTGAAGATTCAACCAATCCGGCTTGTGCCAGAACTTTCTGCTGATCCGTTCTTTCCGGTGAGGCATAATATGTTTTCATAGGGTGTCAACTTCATGAATTAACACTATATTAAAGAATCAGGGCGAAATACGCCAACCTAATTTTCGGTAAAGTTATTTAAACCTAAGTGATAATAAAAGAGCGTTGCAGGGATTTCAGTGGCCTCTGGCTGATCCTGTCTAAGGAAATTATAAAGTTGCGATCAGCTGCTTAAGCTTAGTCTCTGCAATTTTCAGGCTGTACTCGAAATTGATCAGCCGGGTGCAGGAGAGAACAAAATTCTCCTGTGCCTGATGCACCTCGAGCGAGGTGGTTTGTCCAAGCCTGAGCCTTTGCAGGCTTATTTCAAGATTCTCTCTCGTCAGCTCCTTGTTTTCCTTTTCTATTTTCAATAATTGCTGCTGATTCTCAAATCCGTTGATGGCATTCTGCAGATCAGTCCTTACCTGCAATTGTACATTCTGAAAATCATATTCGGCAGATTTTAGCTGAATCTTCGCATTATTTATTTTTCTTTTGGTTTCCCCGGCCGTGTAAATCGGAATGACCAGGTTGCCGCCAAACTGTGGTCCGAATGAGCGATAATTCAATGCGGAACCTGTGGAGTTTTCAGACTGTGAAAAGTAATATCCGCTGGTAAAATTAAGCACGGGTGAATATAACCTGTCGAATTCCTTCACACCAAGCCTGGCAATGTCAATCTGCTTTCGATAGGATAATAAGGTGGTATTTGAAGAATCAACCTGTTGAAACAATTCCTTTTTATCCGGCGAAAAATTCAGCGGAATACTATCCGTCACCTCAATATCGGCCGCCGGACTCCTGCCCAGAAGTTCCATTAAATGCCTCTTGGCGGAATCAATGATAAATTGCTGATTGATGGCATTCTCAGTGGTGACATTCAGGTCGATCCGCGCCTGAAGAAGATCGGTTTTTATAAGTGACCCGGCATCACAGCCCGCCCGGGCGATCTTTACCTGCTCCTGGTTGAAGTGCATCACTTCGTTGATCGAATTCAGCTGCTGCTTTTGGCGCACAACATCATAATAGGCTGATATCACAGTATAAAGGGTTTGCAAAACATTCTCCTTAAACTGAATTTCTCCCAGAGCCTCTATCTCATTCAACTTGTTTTTTGTGACAAACATTTTTCCACCATCAAACAATTTCCACGTGAGCTGAGTGCCGGCATTGATGGAAGTGTTGGCTTTGGTGAATTCATAATTGCCTGAGCCGGTCATCTGCAGATTGGGGAGCATTCCGGCATTGCCGGGTGTATTATTTGCTTTGGCAATATCAGCGTCATTGCGTGCTACCAATATTCCAAAATTATTTTTCAGGGCGATATTCACTGCCTCCTCAACGGTCAGCATTTCCTGCCCGTTTGCAATCGTAAATCCCGCCAGTAAAAATAGGATACATAGGTTTCGCATAACCAAAAGTTTTAGGGCATCGATGGGCTAAATCTTTATCGGATCTTTTTTTCCTGACATAACGATATAGGTTACCGGGATCACAAACAGAGTGAGCAATAAGGAGAAGAGCAATCCGCCAACAACCACGATTCCCAGAGGAATCCGGCTTTGTGCCCCTGCTCCGAGCGCAAAAGCTATCGGAAGCGCACCGCATATCGTCGCCAGGGATGTCATTAAAATCGGGCGGAAACGGGCCGACGCTGCTTCAAATGCCGCAACAGATTTGGTCATGCCTGCTTTTTGTTTCTGATTGGCAAACTCCACAATCAGAATGCCATTCTTGGTGACTATTCCAATCAGCAGAATCATTCCGATTTCAGAAAAGACATTCAGCGTCTGGTGAAAAACGAATAACGAAAGCATCGCCCCGGCAACCGCCATCGGCACCGTGAGCATAATGATAAAGGGATCACGAAAACTTTCAAACTGTGCTGCAAGAATGAGATAGATCAGCAACAACGCAAGTATCAGTGCAAACGAAATATTTGAACTGCTTTCGGCAAAGTCCCTCGACGGACCTGCCAGTGCGGTATTAAAGGATTTATCAAGCAATTTGGAAGCTATTCTGTTCATCTCATCAATTCCCTCTCCAAGGGTTTTTCCGGTGGCCAGGTTGGCCGATACCGTGGCCGACTTATACCGGTTCCAATGGTACAAGGTCGGGGGGGCGCTGTTCTCATCAATCTTTACCAGATTGTCCAGCTGGATCATGTTGCCGGTATTGGTGCGGACATATAAGGAGGAGATGTCAGCAGGCATATTCCTGTCCTCACGTTCCACCTGCACAATCACATAATACTGCTTGTTGTTCCGGAGAAAATAACCCGTGCGCCCCGCACTGAATGCGTAGTTCAGTGCATCTGAAACATCCCTTTCATTCACCCCGAGGCTGGTGGCTTTCAAACGGTCAACCCTGATATTTAATTCCGGTTTGTTGAATTTCAGGTCAACATCGATGTTGCTGAAAACCGGACTGTTTTGTGCCTCATCAAGAAATTTCGGCAATATCTCCCTGAGCTTTTCAAAATCAAGATTCTGCAGTACAAACTGAACCGGTAATCCTCTGGATGAAGTGGTGGTGATCGTTGGCTCCTGGCTGGCAATGATCCTTGCGTTTGGTATAGTCTTGTAGATTCTGGAGAGCTTTTCGTACATCTGTTGCTGGGTGGCCTTTCTTTCAGTTGGCTCCGAAAGAAATGAGATCACAAACCCGGTATTGGCACTTGAACTCATGCCGCCGCCGCCGCCGCCGTATCGTGCCAGAACGAATTTGGCATCCGGAAGGGAATCTGAATTCAAAATCGCAATCTGGTCAATAAAATTCTTAGTGGAGGTGTATTCAGTTCCCTCCGGTGCAGTTATTGAAGTCCGGATATAACTATGATCTTCCATTGGGGCCAGCTCTGATTTAAGGCTGGCTGAGAAACCGACAATCATAATCACACAAAGGCCCAGGATGGAAAAGGAAATCCACTTGTGCGAAATGAAAAAACTCAGAATCCGCCTGTATCCGTTTTCCAGGCCCTGAAAAAATGGCTCTGTGGATACGTAGAATCTGGAGTGCTGCGAGACATATCCTCCGAGCTTGACGTTTAATACCGGTGTCAGGGTAAGTGATACCAATGCCGATATCAATACTGCACTGGCTACAACAATGCCGAATTCGCGAAATAATCTGCCGGTGAATCCCTGCAGAAATATTACCGGAATAAACACAATGGCCAAGGTCAGCGACGTGGAAACCACGGCGAAAAATATTTCCCGCGTTCCTTCAAACGCAGCCTGCCATTTATCCATTCCGCGCTCTATCCGCTTGAAAATATTCTCGGTAACCACAATTCCGTCATCCACCACCAACCCGGTTGCAAGTACAATGCCCATCAGGGTGAGGATGTTAACGGAGAAACCGAAAATGTACATGATAAAGAAGGTGCCGATCAGCGAAACCGGAATATCAATGAGAGGCCGGAGGGCAATTACCCAGTTCCTGAAGAACAGGAAGATAATCAAAATGACCAGGCTGATAGCGATAATCAGCGTTTCAATAACATCACTGACGGATTGCCGGACGAAAATCGATTTGTCGCGCCCGATATTTAATTCCATCCCTTTGGGTGCAGTTTCTCTGATCTGATCGAGCCGCTTATAAAATTCATCAGCAATCTGGATATCGTTTGCTCCAGGCAATGGAATCACGGCCAGCACAACACCGGTAATTCCATTGATCATTGCCCCGGTTTCCTCATTCTGGGGCCCCAGAATCGCTTCCCCGATATCTTTTAACCGGACAACCTGATTGTCGGTTTGCTTGATGATCAGGTCGTTGAAATCCTCTTCCGTTTCCAGCCGGCCAAAGGTCTTTACCGTAAGTTCTGTCTGGCTTCCCCGGATCTTTCCGCCCGGCATCTCCACATTTTCCTTGGCAAGCGCCATGTTCACATCCGAAGCAGTAAGACTATAAGCCGCCATTTTTTTAGGATCAAGCCACAGTCGCATCGCCGGTTTTTGCTGCCCGTAAATCATGACCGAGCTTACACCCGGTATCGTCTGCAGCTTTTCCAATAATACGTTTTCAGCATAATCACTGAGCTCCAGCGCATCCATCATGCTGCTTTGGGCAACAAGCATGATGATCGGATCGCTGTTGGCATCGGCCTTGGTTACCGTTGGCGGTGAGTCCATGTCCTGGGGGAGCGACTTAATCGCTTGCGAAACTTTATCACGGACATCATTAGCCGCCTTCTCCAGGTTGGCGCCAAGATCGAATTCAACAGTAATCGAACTGCTTCCAATGGCGGATTGTGACGAAATTGATTTTACTCCTTCAATTCCGTTAATTGATTTTTCGAGAGGTTCAGTGATCTGCGATTCAATAATTTCAGCGTTGGCGCCCGTGTACTGGGCCTGAACGGTGATTAC
>CAILAQ010000056.1 GCA_903832165.1 uncultured Bacteroidota bacterium
AACGCCTGATATACAGAAAGTTGTACACAAACTTAGCAGAATGGCCGGCGATCATGGCTTAACGCTTGCCGAACTGGCTCTCAACTGGGTAAAGAGTCATGATTTTATTACTTCTTTGCTGATCGGCATCAGCTCAAAAAAACAATTGGAGACTAACCTGAAAATTCTGGGGCTTCCCGACTTTTCCCGGGAACAGATAGATGAAATTAATTCCTGCTTAACCTTAACAACCTAACCTCAAAAACTATGGAAATACGAAGAACGTTTGATGTACTGGATTATGCCATGAAAACACATCCACGTACAGATGCACTGGCCTCTAAAGTAGACGGACAGTGGATCCCCTGGTCCACCGCAGAGTACGTTAGAATTGCAAACCAGGTGAGTTACGGACTTTTGGCTTTAGGACTTAAAAAGGGGGACAAAATCGTAAGCGCCTCCAATAACCGTCCTGAATGGAACTTCCTGGATATGGGAATGATGCAGATCGGCGTGGTACATGTTCCGATTTACCCCACCCTCAGCGATGAGGAGACTGCTTTTATTTTTGAGCATTCAGATTCAAGGATCGCACTAGCCTCTGATTCTGCGCTTTATAAAAAATTTCTGAAAAATAAGACTCCGAATATCGAACAAATCTACACCTTCAACGAAGTAGAAGGTGCCAGCAACTGGCAGGAAATTGCCGAACTGGGTGAAAAGAACGAAAAATTATGGGCCGATAAATTACCGCAGATTAAGGAATCCATTCTGCCTGAGGATCTTTTTACTATCATCTATACTTCCGGGACCACCGGGGTGCCTAAAGGAGTTATGCTGTCTCACGCAAATATGATGTCAAATCTTTCAGATGCGCTTCATATTCTTGATCTTGAAACCAGCGCAAGAGTTCTAAGCTTCCTGCCGCTCTGCCACGTTCTGGAACGTATTGTGCATTACGGGTATCAGCTTCAGGGATATGGCCTGTACTATGCTGAAAACCTCGGCACCATCGGTCCTGACCTGAAGGAGATTAAGGCCAGTGCTTTTGTCACTGTTCCAAGGATTCTGGAAGTGATGTATGATAAAATTATCGCTAAAGGAAAAGCGCTGAAAGGCATTAAGAAGCAAATATTCTTCTGGGCCGTAAATATCGGACTGCGATATGAGCACGGCGGGGTTAATGGTAAGTGGTACGCTTTCCAGCATAAAATTGTTGACAAGCTGGTGTTCACAAAATGGCGGGAAGGTCTTGGCAATAACGTACAAATGGTCTTTTCGGGTGGCGCTGCCCTTCAACCCAGACTGGCAAGGGTATTCACCGCTGCAGGGATTCGCATCCAGGAAGGGTACGGACTCACTGAAACCTCCCCGGTCATTTCCATTAATGAGAAGAATTATCCCGATAATATGTTTGGCTCTGTTGGCCTCGTGATGAAAAGCGTGGAAGTCAAGATTGCTAATGACGGGGAGATTCTCATGAAAGGTCCGAACCTGATGATGGGATACTATAAGAACGAGGAGCTGACCCGTGAGGTTATCGATACTGAAGGATGGTTCCATACGGGAGATATCGGCGAAATAATTGATGGCCGGTTCCTTAAAATCACGGATCGTAAAAAGGAGATCTTTAAAAATTCAGGAGGTAA
>CAILAQ010000057.1 GCA_903832165.1 uncultured Bacteroidota bacterium
CATCATTTGCGAAATTCTCTCCAGTGTCCATCCGCAATCCTCGATGAGAAACCTGACAATGGAGCTTGTACCTTCAGAAGCCAACGATCTTTTCGTAATGACTGATCTTCAGCACTTAAGACAGGTGCTGATTAATCTGATCAATAATGCGGTGAAATACAACCAGGATAATGGATCCGTCCTGATCAGCACCGAAAGGATGGCAGAAGGCCAGAACGGCAATGCAAGAATCCGTATTTCTATAAAAGACACCGGGCCTGGCATATCTGCTGAAGAGATCTCGAAACTTTTTACCCCCTTCGAACGCCTGGGTGCCGACAAAACAAACTCGGAAGGTACCGGGCTCGGACTGGCAGTTGTTAAATTGCTTATGGATGCCATGGGAGGAACGATAGGAGTACAAAGCATGCCTGGTATGGGAAGTACTTTCTGGATTGAGCTGCCGGAGACTGAAAAACCGATCATTGGGAGCCTCCCTGCAGAACCTGCCTCCACAAAGGAAGCACCCATCCAATACAGCTTCGGCTCCATTCTTTATATCGAAGACAATTTCTTGCACATCAGGCTGATTGAGCAGATCCTGCTATCTTACAGGAGCAATATAAACCTGATTGCAGTTCCCAATGGAGAAGAGGCCATTGAGAAAGCAGTTGAAAACTCTCCCCGCCTGATTCTTCTTGATCTCAACCTGTCAAGCATATCCGGCGAAGAGGTACTCGCAAACCTTCAGAATGATAAAAGAACAAAATCAATCCCTGTCGTCATTATCAGTACAGATGCCGCGCCTGATCAAATTGATAAACTACTGAAAGCCGGCGCCAGCCATTATCTGACCAAGCCAGTTAGGATTGCCGAATTCCTTAATGTCGTGGATCAGATTTTCGAACGTCCTTTTTAATAGTCTTCAGTATTCAGTACTCAGTACTCAGTCCGCAATTCGACAATGCCTGAATAGGGTTGACCGTTTCCAGCGTCCTCCATGGCTTAGCGATGCTTCTGCCTGAATTCCCGTCATCACCGGCCGGATCAACATAATATGATTCCTTACCCGCACAGCCGGCAAGCCCTATCAAAATAAACAATGAAACAATTTTAACGTACATCCTCTAAATATATGATTTCCAAGCTTCTGTTTTGCTAATCAAGCCATTTCCACGCAGGAACAACCGAAATCTCCTTATCCGAAATTACCAGATGATCTTCTTGGTCGAGAGTGAGAATAGTACCCGCATCAAGATTAAAAAAACTCATAGCCTCGATCAACCCGCTTGTTTCCCGTTTGAGATTATCAGGATTTAGTTCAGTGCAAACCTGAAAAAGTGCAGTAGTTCCTGACGAAGTACGGGTAACAAAATCACATTCGCCCTTGTCCGAATAGTAATAGATCTCCGGATATTTCCTGCGCAGAGCAAGAAAAACGGTGTTCTCCAATTTCCGGCCTGTATCTGCAGAAAAAGACAATGAGTTAACTGTGGCAAAACCCGGATCGATAGTGTAGACTTTTCGAGGATTCTTCAGCATTTTCTTCAGTGAATAATCGAATTTGAAAATTTCGAAGATCAGGTAGCTTTGCTGCAGGTAGCCGATATAATCCTGAACAGTATTCGTAGATCCGAAGCTGAAAAGCTTGCCAAGGCTATTGTATGTTATGGACTTGCCAGAATTTGATATCAGGTATATAGCCAATTGCCGTAATTGCTCATGATGTTTGATTCCATGTCGTGCTGTTATATCACGATAAAGAATATCATCCAGTAAACGGTTGAGAATTTCCACTTCGCGATACCGCAGATAATCCGGAAAACCGCCTTCGTTCAGATAGGATTCTAAAGATGATCTGCCAGCATTTTTAATGGTAAAGGTCAAATATTCATGATAAGAAAATGGAAATAGCTCGTAACTCAAATGCCTTCCGGTCAGGCGTGTCCCAAGCTCCTTGCTCAACATCGTAGCATTTGAACCAGTGAGTAAATAGTAAAAACCCGATTCCTGACCGGAGCGTATATACTTTTCCCAATCAGGCACATTCTGTATTTCATCAAAAACTCTGTAATCGGCGGGAGCCAGGTGACTCTGGATTCTATCAAACTTGACAAAATCCTGCAATTCAAATCCATCAAGCCGGGGGTCCTCCAGATTCAGATAACTTCCTTGAATGTGATTACCGTTCAGAAGCTGTCTGGCAAAAGTGCTTTTACCGCATCGCCTTACGCCGGTTATGATCACCACAAAACCCGTATCCAGATTGAGCTGACTGAATATTTGCCGTTGAATAAGGTCCTTGATATTAAGGTATCTACTTTTCTGGGATTCCAGTACAGCCGCTATTTCCGATTCTAAAAGCATAACTAAAACTAAAAGTATTCATTGCAAATATACAAAGGTTTATATTCACAATGCACACTTTCTTATTCTTCCGATCTTCTTCTTCGAAACCCGATCTTCTTCTTCAGTCACCTGTCACCTGTCACCTATCAGGGGTCCTGTTATCCTCTGATCCAATCTTAAACCCAATGATTCGTCTATCCTTATCGATTCTCTTTTCTTGCATTAAAGCCCTCAAGGCTTGAAAGACAGCCGTGAACTGATGATCGTATTTTCCTTCCAATTCAGTAATCTTGTTAG
>CAILAQ010000058.1 GCA_903832165.1 uncultured Bacteroidota bacterium
GAAACATCCCAGTTGCCACCCAGAAAAGCAATTTCCAATATCGATTCTGAATTGGAATAGTGCGCTCCATCAAACAAATCGGCATATTTTGGCAATAATGAATATCCGGCCGGACTGCTGATAACCGCATTGCAATATTCAACCACCTTGTTGTAGTCGCGATCGCTGCGCTGTGCCCAGATCTTTGCCATAAGTGCATTTGCAGCCCCTTTGGTGGCTTTAACCTTGTTGATGGTTTCATCGCTGCCATACCTGTCGGGCAGGTCAGCAATGGCTATCTCCAGGTCTTTTACGATCTGGTCATAAACTTCCTTCTCGGTCGACCGAGGAAGATTGGTTTTTGCCGGATCAGCAGTATTTGAATTTAACTCGATAGGAACCCCGCCATACGTCTTAACCAGCTGGAAGTAATGGAAGGCCCTCAGGAAACTTGCCTGGCCGGTGAGGTATTCACGCATGTGATTCAGGTCAAGAGCCGGATCATTGATGGTTCCGATTTTACCAAGAATGATATTGCACCGGCCGATACCGGTATACAGCTGCGACCAGTCAGCATACATTCTGCTGTTCGTCACGGGAATTTCAACCACGTCATAATCAACGACTGGCTGATCGCCTCCGCCAGCAGCATACGCATTGTCGGAACGGACATCCTGCAGTAATACATTATCCCACTGATAATATTCGTAGTAGAAGGCACGGTAAGCGCCCACCAGTGCATTTTCCAGGTCTGCCGCTGAATTATAGGCGTTACCGGTAGTCAGGTCTGATTTTGGTTTGATATCCAGAAACTTCTCGCAGGAGAGAAATGTTCCAAGAACAATCAGACTACTGACAATCAATGTTTTATTTATTATTTTTTTCATGATAGTCTTGATTTTAGTTAAAATGTAACACTCAGGCCAAACAGGAATTCCCGTGTTTGCGGATAGGTTCCGTAATCAACTCCCGGAGCAATGTTGCGTTCCGAGTTGTTGGAGCTGCGGCCATAAAGACTGACTTCCGGATCGAATCCGCTGTATTTCGTAAACGTCAGCAGGTTCTCGCTGGAAACATAAAGGTATATCCGGCTGACACTCAGCTTGCTTACAATATTCTTAGGCAATTCATAGCCAATGGTCATGGATTTTAGCCTGATGAATGAACCGTCTTCAACAAATCTTGAGGAAATCATCGCATTGGTATAATCACCATAGGTTGCCTTGGGTATATTGGTAACCTGTCCGGGTGTGATCCACCTGTCAAGTACCGAGGCCATCTGATTGGTCTCTTCCCATAGTCCTTCTGATTCCAGTCGGGTGGCATTGAAAATCTGGTTGCCCTGAACACCCTGGATAAAGAAACTGAATGACCAGTTGCCATAGGTGAAGGAGTTGTTTAAACCGAAAACGAACTTTGGATTTGAATTGCCAATAATGGTGAGATCCCCGTCGCTCAAAGTTCCGGTGGAATCCAGATCGCTGTAAATGCTCATCCCGGTCTGTGGATCAACACCTTCCCAGATGTATCCGTAAAATAATCCAAGCTCTTCGCCTTCCTGTGCAATGGCAACGGAACCTCTGTCTGAAATAGCGCCCACTTTAATGGTGCCGCCGTCAAGGCTTACGATTTTACTCTTGTTGAAGGAGATGTTGAAATCGGTATTCCATTTCAATGTATTGATAAGATTCCGGCTGGATACCTGGAATTCAACCCCGGTATTGTTCATGGCTCCGATGTTTTTTGTTGCAGTGTTTCCGGGCATCCCCACACTTGCGGGAATTGGCCGGTCGAGCAGCATGTCGGTAGTCTTTTTCATGTAATAGTCGGCCGTCAATAATAAACGGCTGTCGAGCAGGGTAACATCAATCCCGATGTTGGTCTGCTTGGTGGTCTCCCATTTAAGGTTTTTGTTCTCAAGGGTTATTGGGGAGGTTCCCGGCACTATCGTATTTCCATATACATAGAGCGCACCGGAACTAACCAATCCATAGGAGGCATAATCCCCAACCTGATCGTTTCCGACAGCACCCCAGCCTGCTCTGATCTTCATGTCGTTAATGAAATCGAGGCCCTTAAAGAATTTTTCTTTTGATATTCTCCAGCCGGCTGAAAATGAAGGGAAAAATCCCCATATATTATTTGTGGCTGCAAACACGGTGGAGGCATCAGCACGAAAATTCGCAGTTAAAAGATACTTGTCATCATAGCTGTAATTAACACGGCCGAGGAACGCAGCGTTCCTGCGCTGGGATTCTGCATAAGTGACGGTGCGGGTTGCTCCGCCGTTCACGGTATGGACTGCGTCGCCACCAAACCCGCGTGCATTGACTCCTGTGTAACTGCTAAGTGTTTCAGATGCAACAAAACCAGCCAGACCGGTAATGTTGCTTTTCCCGATGGTCTTGTTGTAGGTGAACGTATTTTCAGAAATCCAGTAGGTTCTTTGTCTGGTATTCAGATCAGCAACACCCTGGTATCCGCGCCCCTCACGGCTGGTAAATGGATTCATCCAGGCATTGTAAACGCCGTTTTGTTGCTCATATCCAAATAATGTTTTGAATTTCAGGTCTTTAAGTAGATTTATTTCTGCAAATGCATTACCGCTGAAACGGTTATTCACCCAGGAATGATCACTTTTTAAAAGTAAGGCTACCGGATTTTCAAGGTCCTGTATAAACGGGTTGATGGCAAAAGTTCCGTCGGTATTGTAAACGGTGGTTACAGGCGCACCGGTGAGTAAGCTTACGATGGCACCCTGATACCTTCTGTCTTCAGCAACTTCAACATCTTTCCAGCGGCTGTAGTTCAGGCTGGTCCCAACCTTCAGCCAGTTATTGACTTTCTGGTCGACATTGGTTTTAAAGGTGTAACGGTCGAGCTGGTTGGTCATGACCACACCTTCCTGTTTCACCCAGGAACCCGAGATGTAATATTTGGTGTTTTCGTTTCCTCCGTTGATTCCCAGCTGATAATTCTGGGAGTGGGCTGTCCTGAAAACCTGATCCTGCCAGTTGGTATCATAATTATACATGCTCCAGTCTGCTGTCTGTCCCATTTCGGTCATCAGATCCTTATACTGGGGACCATTAAGAACTTTAAGTTTCTTCCATACCTGTGCTGTACTGAGGTAGGTATCGAAAGTTACCTGTGCTTTTTGATTGGCGCCACGTTTAGTGGTAATCAAAACGACTCCGTTGGATCCGGAAGCTCCGTAAATGGAAGCTGCAGAAGCATCTTTCAGGATAGACATGGTCTCAATATCTGCCGGACTGATGTCATTGATGGAAGTGGTGGGCACTCCGTCGACAATGTACAATGGCTCACTTCCTGCAGTAATGGTTGAGGTTCCGCGAACCCTGATGGAGAAACCTGCCTGTGGTTGCCCTGATGGTCGAATTACCTGCACACCGGCCAGCTTTCCCTCGAGTGAATATCCAAATTGGGTATTCGGCCTGGCTTTAAATTCTTTGGACGTAATGGTGCCAATGGCGCCGGTTACATCCTTTTTTTGCTGTGATCCATACCCTACAACAACAACTTCCTGCAAATTGCTGACGGATTCCTTCATGGTAACATTGAGCTGTGTCCTTCCGCTGATTGGCATTTCGAGAGGTTCATACCCGATGAACGAAAATGCCAGCGTTCCGGATGCCGGCGCAGAAATGGTGTACTGACCGTCGGCATTGGTCGCTGTAGCTGTTGAAGTGCCCTTGAGCAAAACACTTACCCCCGGGATTGCGCTGCCATCTTCACTTTTTACTGTCCCCTTTACAGAAATGTTTTGAGCAAAGAGGCCGAAAGGTGCAATCATCAGGAACAGAGCGACCAGAAGAATCACTCTTTGCCACATGACGGGTCCGGGATTAATTTGTAATTTTTCTTTCATGCGTTTTGGTTTTAGAAGTAATAATGCTAATGTATCATTTAACTCCTAATCAAATGCATGAAAGCCTGATTATTACACGAAAATATTCAGTTCAGCCAACCTGGTCTTCTGTAATGAACATTTTTTAAGTTCATGAGGTTGAAATGGGGTTTCATCCTTACCTGAAATGAGTACCAGTTGCGGGCTGGTGACCAGCTGATTTCGGCCAGTGCCTGCATTCTCGGAAAGGCAAGATTCTCAAAAACTGCTTCCGATGGAACCACCTCGGTCCACATACAGGTTTGCAAGCCCAGAACTTTGTCCAGAACTTCGGGGGGATATATGGTTGAAGGACTATATTCGAAGAGTTTCTGCAGGGCATCGTCGGTATTCACACTGGCCAGGTAAAATGGCGACCACGGAGCAAGGATGATTGCGTTGCCGTTTGCCGCGCTCCGTGCCGGGGAATCCTTCACCCAGTCGCGCCAGAACATCATGGTGATATTGCTGTCGATGCTGCCGTCGATCACATCATCCCAGGCAATAACCTTCTTGCCCCTGGCTTCCAGATGTTCCTGCATTTTTCTGACAAAGAAGTTCTGAATTCCGTTGAGGTCCTTAATTCCGTTGTTCTTCATGAATCCCTGACAATCAGCGGATTTTGCCCAGGTACCTTTCTCAACCTCGTCGCAGCCGATATGCATGTATTTTGAAGGGAAAAGATCGGCTATCTCATCCCACACCTGATAGCAGAATTCCATGACTTCATTTTTACAGGGGCATACCGGAAATGAAAATTCCTTGCCCCACCCGGCTGAGTCTGCGCAGGAAAGCCATGGATATGCCCTGATAGCTGCCGACATATGCCCGGGCATATCTACCTCAGGAATTACCTCGATGAACTTTGAAGTTGCATAGGCGATGATTTCCCGGATATCCTGTTTTGTGTAAAATCCGCCGTATACTTTATTTCCATTAACTTCCCTGATGAAGCGTTCATCAAGAGTATAAGTGATATCCTTTTTAGCCAGTTCGATACAGGTTGAATCCATGCTGTTAAAAGTTCGCCAGCTGCCAATTTCATTGAGCTGTGGGAATTTTTCGGATTCGAGGCGCCAGCCCTGGTCATCGGTCAGATGCAGATGCAATTTGTTGAGTTTGTAATACGAGAGCCAGTCGATAATTTTCAGCACGTACTCCTTGGTAAAAAAATGCCTGGAAACATCCAGATGAAACCCCCGCCAGGAATATTTTGGCTTGTCCTTAATGGTCATGCAAAGCAGGCTCACAGATTCCGCTTGTAAACCTGCTGTTGAGTTCCAGATCATTTGCCGGATGGATTGTGCTGCATAAAAAGCCCCGGCGGCATCGCTTGCCTTTATCATGATTCCACTTGCTGATATATCGATTTGATAACCTTCCGGTTCGATGGTTTTGTCTTCAAGAAACTGAATGTTGGTAACCCCGGAAGGCTTGTCGTTCCTTTTTCCGGGAACCTTCAGGGCCTGAACCAGCGCAGCGTCAACAGCAGCCACTGCCGGCTCGAATACTGCGAAGTTGACGAGAATTGTTTTACTGTCGATGCTCAGATGACCGGTTGCAAGATCAACGCTCAGTGGTAGTGGTATGATGCCATGAGCATGATTGCCCGGAGTAACCGGCGGTTCTGAATTCTTTGCGCATTGCGGAAAAAATAGCAGGGAAACCAGCAGAACTCCGATCTGAAAAATTGATTTGTATTGGATTGTCATTTCGATGCAGCCTTACCAAAAATATGAAAAGGCAGCACGCCATCAAAAATTAGGAGTATAAATTTCCATTTACTATCCAGAAATGCATCTTTTGACGGTCTTGGCGGACATTTGAGATTAACTGTTGAGATGAAATAGTCCATAAATTTTGTAAAGTTTGCGTTGCGCTGCTTGCCATTGGTATCGGTAGATTTTGTAGTTTTATGGCATTAATAAGATCAGAAAATGGCAGACCTATCGACGACTTACATGGGCTTGAAATTGAAAAGTCCAATCATTGCTGGAAGTTCAGGCCTTATGAACAGCCTGGAGAATCTTAAACAATTTGAAGCAGCCGGTGCCGGAGCAGTAGTGCTGAAATCTATCTTTGAAGAACAGATCCAGCTTGAAACGCAGAAGTTTATTAAGTCGGGCGACGAAAATGCACAGCAGTGGACCAATACCTTTCAGGGAATAGTCGATAACCGGTCACATGATTACGATGAAGCACTGGAATACATCAATAATTTTGCCAAGGAACATACCCTCGATCAATACCTTGATTTTATCAGGGAAGCGAAGAAAAGTCTGACCATCCCCGTAATCGCCAGTATTCATTGTGTATCAAACTATGACTGGAGTTACTTTGCCAGGCGCATTCAGGATGCCGGTGCCGATGCTCTGGAACTGAACGTTTATGTTTTACCTTCGGATTTCAGCCGTACCGGAGCTGAAAATGAACAGGCATACTTCAATATCGTCGATCAGGTTAAGAAGCAGGTGGCAATCCCGATCTCACTTAAAATCGGCTATTATTTTTCGAGCCTGGTAAATACGGTACAAAAGCTCAGCGAGACTGGCATTTCGGCTCTGGTGATGTTCAACAGGCCTTATAATCCGGATATTGATATCCATAATCTGAAACTCACTTCAAATTATCTGCTGAGCAATCCAGAAGAGTACGCCAGAACCCTGCGCTGGGTGGCCATTTTGTCAGGAAAACTAAAATGTGACATAGCCGCATCTTCCGGCATTCATAGTTTTGAACCGGTGGTAAAACAACTGTTGGCCGGAGCAACCGTTATCCAGGTGGCGTCAGTTATCTATATTCATGGGGTTGACCATATCAGGCAGCTTGTTTCCGGACTGAACGGATGGATGGACGAGCATAAGTACGAACGCATAAGTGATTTCAGGGGCAAGCTCAGTCAGCAGAATATCGAGAATCCGGCCGCATATGAGCGGGTCCAGTTCATGAAGCTGTACTCGAAAATTGAATAAATGGCAGAGGGCAGAAGGCATAAATTAGTAACAGGTCTTAAGTATAAAGAATAAAGTTAAGGAACAAGGCAACAGCTACTTGCTTCCTGATAATATTACATTTTACTAAGTCAGAAGTCAGGTGCAAACTTATTTCCTGATCCTATTTCTTATTCCCAATTTCAGCCTTTTGCCTTCTGCCCTCTGCCTTAAGTTAATACTCAGCCGGCATTTTGTTAAGTTCGCTCAGGGTAAATACCGGGCCATCTTTGCAAACATAGTATTTCCCGACATTGCAGCGGCCGCATTTTCCAAAACCGCATTTCATCCTGTTTTCCAGCGTAGTGAAAATATTCTCGTCGGAAAATCCGAGTTTCTTGAGTACCGGAAATGTGAATTTGATCATGATCGGGGGCCCGCAAACGATGGCAATGGTGTTCTCTGCATTTGGCGCCACTTTATCCACAATCGTAGGCACAAATCCTACTTCGCCTTTCCAGTCAGGAGTCTGGCCACCGGGATCCACAGTAGTTATCAGGTTGATATCCGGCCGCTCTTCCCATTCCTTTAATTCATTTTTGTATACAAGGTCATTCACGGTACGTGCACCGTAAACGATCGTGATATCCTTATACTTCTCCCTCTTGTCGATAGTGTTCCAGATTACGCAGCGCATCGGTGGCAAAGCGATTCCTCCGGCTATGTAAAGCAGGTTTTTACCTTCCCATTCTTCAATCGGAAAAACATTCCCGTATGGTCCGCGTAATCCGACTGTATCACCGACTTCAAGCTTTGACAAAGCATTGGTCACCCGGCCGGTTTTACGGAAGGTGCATTCCAGATAGCCTTTGCGGGTTGGGGCAGAAGCAATGCAAAAGGTTGATTCACCGCCGCCCATGACTGAATATTCAGCAAATTGGCCGGCACTGAATTTAAAGTTTTCCCCTTCTTCCTGGTTCTTGAATTTTAATCTGAAGGTACGTACCTCGGGAGCCTCTTCAGTGATGGTTTCGATTTCCATCAGATAGGGTACGTAAATATTGGATGGGCTCATGGTTTATTGATGATTTCGGTAATACAAATCTATTTTGCGGCTATTTCAAGTTTTTCCAGTTCAACCAGCTGTTCGAGGATATTCATATCCACCGGGCAAGCCCGTGAACACCGGCCACAACCAACACATCCGATAAACTCATTCCGGTCGGGCTGGTAGGAGAATTTATGCATGAGACGTTGCCTCCAGCGCTGGCTCTGAACTTCGCGCGGGTTATGTCCCGATGTGTGCAGCGTGAACATTCCGAACCCGCAGGAATCCCAGCATCTCAGCCTTCGTCCTTTTCCGGCTTTGGATTCATCCTGGATGTCAAAGCAGGTGCAAATCGGACAAACATAGGCACAGGCACCGCAACCGATACAGCGAAGGGAAAACTCGTGCCAGAAGGAATTCTCGAAGCCGTTCTTAAGGTTTTCAGTTACTTTTTCATGAGAGAACTGCTTTTCAACCTTTGCCAGAACTTCTTCCTTATTTTCGCCGTTTGATGCAGTAAACAATGACGCATTTTCATCGGCTATGGATTTACCCAGATCTGTGAGAATTTCAGCAATAAATTTTCCGTTAGCCAATGGGGTAAGCAGAATATCGCTTCCCTTAACAGCACCTGGTCCCAGGTCAACGGAAGTGCAGAAGCAGTTTTCATCTGCCCTGATGCAACTCATACCGATGACGACCAGTTTCTCACGACGGGCATTATAAATTTCGTCCACATAGTCCCAGTTGAACACCGAGTCGAGCGCTGAGAAGGCAGCTGCATCGCATGGATGTGCATTCCAGACAATCACCCTTGGAACTTTTGTGAAATCAATCTGCACCAATTCAACGCTTTTCTGACTCGATTCGAACCTGAAAAGGTTTTCGATTTTGGGAAAAACCGTGTTCTTAACCGATTGCGTGGTTTGTATGTGGCTGTAGGATATTTCAGTGGCAGCGGGATTGTATTCAAAGTTGGTTTGCTCATTCCGGAATACCGGAGCAAACATCTTATTCCCGGCTGCCTTCAGACTTTCATAAAGTTTGTCTAAAGCGACCCTGTCAATTATTTTCTTTTCGGGTATCATAACCGCCATCTTATTTGGTATGGTTAAAGGATAAAGTTTTCTTTATCATCAGGTTTGTATGTCGAAAGTGCTGAGTCAGCTTTCATTGAAGTGCCGGCGCGGACTCCGAACATATGGAATGCTTCTTCAGCCTGCTGCATGGTAAGCAGGTGGATCGGGATATTCAGCGGGCAGGCCCTGCCGCAGTCGCCACAGCTTACACAGCGGCCCGTAAGGTGCATTGTGCGCAGCTGGTGCCATTCGAGATTCCCCAGCGGATGTGCCGGCGCCGATATCCACTGCGGTTGGTTGCATTCAACGGTGCACCTCAGGCAATAGCACATCGGACAGGCAGCTCTGCAAGCATAACACTTGAAGCACCGCTCGAGTTCATTCTGCCAGAATTCCCTGCGCTCCTCCATGGTCATCGCATTCAGCTTATCGATGATTACCTGATCCGGCTCAGGATTCCCCAATGGAATTTTGGAAATGTATTTTTCCACCACCTCCATGGACTGAAAATCCAGAAAACTGCCATCATTACCAATGCCCAGCACGGTTATATTCTCTTGTTTAACCTGGCATTCAGAAATCAGAACCAGTATGGACCTCATCACCATGAGCGGAGCAACAATGGCAATCCTGCCGTAGTGCTTAACCTCATGCTTGTTCAGGTAAACAGCCAGATTCTGCTTGCAGCGCTCATCGTAAATCAGCTTGCCGGTTTTTTCCGGATCCTTGATGAATACTGCGCGAGCCTTTCCATTAGTGCCATTCTCGTAGCCGATTACCAGGTCTACGGATTTACTTTCGAGTAATTCCTTGGCTTTCTTACGCAAATTATCCATTGAAATTTTCCTCCTCGATACCCGATTGTACCAATTTTTGATATTCGGTGAAAGGTCCGATCTTCCGGATCTTGTCAACGCTCTGATTTACAATGTCGGCCCATTTAGCTCCCTCAGCTGCGGAAACCCAGGAGAAGATGATCCTTTCGGGATCCATGCCCATGAACGTGAGCATTGCGTTGTATGACATCCACCTGCGGCGCGCATGAAAGTTGCCTGAAGTATAGTGGCAATCGTTGGGATGGCAGCCGGATACTATGACCCCGTCGGCTCCATTGGCAAATGCCTTGCTGATGAGCATGAAATCTATCCTTCCGGTACAGGGAAAGCGGATTATCCTCACATTGGTTGCGTATTTAATGCGGCTGGTTCCCGTGAGATCCGCGCCGGCATAGGTACACCAGTTACAGACGAACGCTACTAATTTAGGCTCAAACTGCTCCATATCCGGGTGTTATTTTTTGATTTAGTATTTTATTAAACAAAAGCTTCTTCCAGCACTGACAATACTTCGCTGTGCATCTGATTGTCGGTATAGCCCAGCAGATCGATGGATTTCGAACGACACAGCGCCACACAGGTTCCGCAACCCTGGCAGAGTCCTTCATTGATTCTGGCCAGTGATTTTATGACATTGCCTGCGCGGTCCTTGATCTCTTCACGCTCAATCGCCTGATACGGACAAACCGGCTGGCACAGGAAGCATCCCACGCAGGTGGAATGTGATGGTCCGGGAATGCGGTTTACCCGTGCCACAATGGGCTCGCGGGTCAGGAGATCTGAGGAGAATAAGGCGGCAACTTTTACTGCTGCACCGGATGCCATGGAAACACTATCAGGAATATCGCGGGTTGTCTGGCAGGCGCCTGCCAGAAAAATTCCACCCGTATTGGTTTCCACCGGCTTTAATTTCGGGTGGGCCTCAGCAAAGAACTTGTGCTGATCGTAAGAAACGTGCATCTTCTGGGCAAGTTCCTCCGATCCTTCATTCGCAATACCAGCTGTGGCCAGAACAACCATATCGGCTTCAATTTCCACAGCCTGGGCTCCGAGTAAAGTGTCGGCTCCTTTTACGATCAGCTTGCCATCAAGCTCATATATCGTGGAAACGCGGCCTCTGGTGTAATTGACATGATCCTCAACAATGGCCCGGCGAACGAATTCTTCATACATCTTGCCGCCTGCGCGGATATCCATGTAGAACACATGAGCTTCACCATCATGCACTTTGTGCTTATAAAGCATGGCGTGCTTGGCGGTGTACATGCAGCAGATCTTCGAACAGTATTCAATACCCTTGGCCGGATCGCGTGAGCCTGCACAAGCTATGAAGACAATCTTTTTAGGTATCTGACCGTCGGATGGCCTCCGTATCATTCCCTGAGTTGGTCCTGAAGCAGAAGCCAGACGCTCAAACTGCAATCCGTCAATGACGTCTTTGTATTTTCCTTTGCCGTATTCCGGGAAGAAGTCGGACCGCTTGATATCGAAGCCTGTTGCCAGAACGATTGCTCCGATCTCAATATCAAGTATGGTGTCCTCCTGCTCAAACCGGATGGCTTTTGTCGGGCAGACAATCTCGCATATCTTGCATTTGCCGGATTTATAATAGGTGCAATTATCGTGGTCGATGATCGGTTTATTTGGAACCGCCTGAGGGAATGGAGTATAGATTGCAGGTCGGAAGCCAAGACCCTGTTCAAATTCACTCGGAATTTTTTTCTGAGGGCATTTTGTCGTGCACAGGCCACAGCCGGTACAAAGTTCCTCATCAAGGTTTCGTGCCTTTTTCCTGATTTTAACCTTGAAGTTTCCGATAAATCCATCAACACTTTCAATCTCGCTGTAGGTATAAAGAGTGATATTCGGATGCTGGGCAACTTCAACCATTCTCGGGGTAAGGATGCACTGTGAACAGTCGAGGGTAGGGAAGGTCTCGGAAAGCTGTGCCATGTGCCCCCCGATGGATGGGGACCGTTCAACCAGGACTACCTGATGGCCGCAATTGGCAATATCAAGCGCTGCCTGGATTCCGGCAACACCACCGCCAACAACCAGCGCTCTTTTTGTAACCGGTACCTTTATGGGCTCAAGGGCACCATTGTTGGAGACCTTGGATATCATGGCCCTGACAACATCAAACGCTTTCTGCGTGGTCTGCTCGCTTTTATCATGCACCCAGGAACAATGTTCCCGCACATTGGCCATCTCGCTCAGATAAGGATTGAGCCCGGCAGTTGCGCAGGCTTTCCTGAAAGTTGGCTCATGCATACGCGGTGAACACGCTGCAACTACTACTCCGGTGAGGTTATGTTCTTTAATGGCATCCTTCACCAGGGTTTGTCCCGGATCGGAGCACATATATTTATAGTCAACACTATGAACCACTCCCGGTAACCTGGAGGCATCATCGGCAACTTTGGCAACATCTACGGTTGCACTGATATTTTCACCGCAATGACAAACAAAAACACCTATTCGGGACATCTTTATAAGTTGTTAATTGGTTCTTTAGCCTTCGGTTTCTTTGTTTCAGGTACCGGAGGGATATATTCAGCCATTTTTACCGGGACAAAGTGACGATGCAATCCCAGTGTTTTCTCATCAATACCTAATGCCATTCCAATAGCATCAGTAATATATAGTATGGGGATATCCATTTTCTCTTTGCTATACTCGTTGATGGCAGGCCGGCGCATATCGAGATTGGAGTGGCACATCGGGCAGGCAACAATGATGGCCTGGGCCCCCCGACGGGCGGCATCCTTGACGATCTTTCCTGATAACATGCCCACGACTTCAGTTTTCGACATGGTAAGGCCTGCGCCGCAGCACTCAACCTTATAACCCCAGTCGATAGCCGTACCGCCTAACAGACGGATTACGTCATCCATTCCCTGCGGATCCTCATGCTGATCATATTTCAATACCTTGTGAGGACGAACCATCAGGCAGCCGTAATAACAGGCAACCTTATGGCTGAAATTCTTCACGATCTTATCTTTCAGAACCGGAGTTACA
>CAILAQ010000059.1 GCA_903832165.1 uncultured Bacteroidota bacterium
ACTATTTCTACCTTAATGCGTCCTCAACCGACTCAAAAATACTGACTTCCATAATCAGCATATATCCAAATCCTACCGATGGTAACATCAGCATATCCGGACTTACCCAGCCCGCAGATGTGAAAGTTTATTCGATGCAGGGAATGCTTCTCCGGTCGGAGTGTCAGGTTGTGGTTTCAGTTGACATTTCGGATTTGTCGCCTGGAGCCTATCTCGTGCTTGTTTCAGCGACCGGCCAACCGCCCTTCAGGTCTGTGGTTATAAGAAATAAATAGCCTGATCCCTTTCAATATGGGCGTTGCAGGCATGGTTTTTGAAGAGCTGGCAAATTACTCAAACCAAATTACCATTAAATGAAAAGATTGTATTGCTGGCAGCATGCCTCGGAATTGTGACTGTTTTGTCAGCACAGTAGAGAAATTCAAAATTCGATTTCAAATTCGGCACCGGTTTTGGATTTATGGGGAGCGGCGACATGCGGACTTTAAGTTTAGAAAATGAGCTGAACTATAAAATCAACAATTACTTTACTGCTGCAGCAAGCCTGGGATATGGTAAGGGGGAACGCGGTGTACACGACCATACTGCGTATTTAATGGGAAGCGTCAATGTTTTTGTGTCTCCTTTCAAGAATAATAAAAGGAACAATTTCAGGATCGGCGGAGGTGCATCCGTATTTAATCACACCAATGTTTACCTGGAATCCTGGAATGATACAGATGGCGCCAGGTATACTTACTACAGAAATAAAACCACAGGGTTCAACGTGATTATTGAAGATGAGCAAAGGATTGGCTCACATTTTCTGATCGGGGCAAAATTATATATGACTGCCGGAGTGGCTCAGGGCGGAATTGTTAGCGGAGCGATGCTTAAGGTTGGGGTATTGCTTTAATACCGTTTTAAGCAGGTTTAAGTTATTTTGTTTTGGATAAAACCTCGATAAACATTACGATCGGATTGGAATCAATGGTGGTTCCGCCTGGAATATAGCCGGCAGCGGCGTATTTCTTCAGACTGCTCTCATCAAAATCTCCCGGGTTAAAAAGGCAGATGAGCTCATTTCCGGAGGTTTGAACCAATTCAACTTTTGGCAATCCGGAATTTTCCAGCACTTCATTGAAATTTGCGCTCTCATAGGTTGATTTTGAGAAAATTACCGGAACTTCAGCTCCTTTGGCAAAGCTTGCATAGGTAAAATAAACCAGTGTTTTGTTTTCATAAATATGATCAAGGAGACCCATTCTCCGGCCTTCCTGAAATAAGGAGAGGATATGCCGGTAGCCCTCTGAAACATCAGCCTCCTCGTAATTGAAGGATTCAAAGTCGATGAAGTATTTTTTCGACAGAGTTCCATCATCCAATTGATAAATATAGCTTAGGGGTCTTGCCAACAGGAGAAATTTCCCATCATAGCAACTAATGGGTTTAAATTCATACAGGTGCCCCATCCCACTTGTAGTTTCAATATAGCTCCGGTCACATTTTGACAATTTCTTGTCGATAATATGATATTTCTGAACGCTGGAAGTATCCTGCTTAACCACCGAATCCGTACTTCCATGTATTAAGAGGCATTTATCATTATAATTTTCAAAGGAGTAGGGGATCCAACCCAGCGGTAAGGTTTTGGTGAAGAGGAATTCTCCATCGAGAGTATAGTACTTGAAAAAGGGCTGACCAGGTGCATCATCGATAATTAATTGATTATCTATTACATTAAAATTTTGGGGATGAATAAGTTCACCCGGACCGCGCCCCATCGAGATTTTTTTCAAGAATTTGCCGGTTTCAGAAAATATCATGAGGCCGATCGACTGTTCCAGGTCAAGAATAAAAACCCGATCCTTATAAATCAGGAATTTGTTGATTGAACCAATAGGTGTTTCATTCTGACTTGACAGAGGTATCGATTTAACAACCTTTGCCGTGAAAGCGGAATTATTGGGTTTCAGGGGTTGGATGGTGATGATTTCGTTCTTTTTTGCACAGCCGAAAAAAAGCCCAACCAGCAAAGAGGTAAATATGATTCTGAGTTTCATTTACTTGATCTCCTCAACTTTTTCCAGATCGAATTTTGGTTTTTTACCATACACGGCGATACCTAACTGATAATACTTTTTGTCACCCACATCGAAATCATGCCACCTGGGGATTAGCTTGTCAAATGGTATATACCCGATGTCGTAGAGCGATGGGTCGGCAAACAGGAATTCATGGTGGGTGTAACCAATGCAGACAGAAAAATGGCCATTTTCCCAACCGCGAAGCTGGGCGGTATCTTTGGCCCAGGCCTGGATCATCAGTATAACGGGGATATCCTTATCGATATATGCCTTCAGTTCAGCGATGGTCATTCCTTCCTTAACATCGGTCTGAAATCCGCATTTGCCTAAGAAATCAATGATCGGCTGGATTTCGGTCCCGTTTTCGGGTGTTGCATTCAGCATTTTTACCAGATCCATTTCACGATAATCCTCCCCATAATACTGGCATACTTTCTGAACGGCATTTGCTCCGCAGGTCCAGGTTTCCACCTGGCGGGTTTTTGGCAGATCGAGAATTTTGATGATATCCCTCTTTTCAATCATTGGAATATCCCTGCCGTCTTTTTCCATGAGATAGATCTTTTCCACCTGGATCTTATCCCCTCTTTGGGTACATCCAATCGTCATGGAGAGGGAAACAGTGAGAATTAAATGAACTAAATATCTCATCATGGTTTAAGGGATTACGTTTTTTCAGCACCAGGGTTCGATGGGAGCTGCAGGCCATAACCTGAGGTTTTATCGTCCCATTTCAGGAGCAGTGCAAAGAGGAATCCGAGGACGCTCAATCCGGCGAAAAGAAGCATGGTGGGTGTATAGTTAAGTTTTGCCCCATGCTCGATCATGTCGGGTGTGATGCCGGGATTGGTAACATCGAGAAGGCGCCCGGCAAGAATCGGTATGGCAAACAGTCCCAGGTTTTGCAGGGAAAACATGGTTCCGTAGGCGGTTCCGAGAAAATGGTCGGGTACTAATCTCGATACGGCAGGCCACATGGCGGCAGGCACCAGGGAGAAAGCGATGCCTAGTACAATCATCAGGACATAAGGATTTATCGAGGTAAAGCTGAAGGCCAGATGAACAAATATGAGCAGCAGGGAGCCCCAGATCATTAGCGAAGCGGTTTTGCCTTTCTTATCGACGAACCACCCGAATATCGGGGTAAAAATAACCGTTCCGTAGGGCAGCAGGGAAGCTACATCACCCGCGGCGATCCTCGAAATCCCGAATTTGTGATAAAAAAAATCGGGGGCATATTTCAGGAACGGGAATACGGCAGCGTAAAAGGTGACACACATAAAGGCGATGAACAGGAACGACCGGTTGGTGAAAAGCTTTTTCAGGTCGGCGATATGGAACTCCTCATCCGGATTGAGCAGGGAGCCGGTCGACTTGACCTGTCTGTCGATTTTGATATCGAACATCAGGTAGATCATGAAGGTCAGGAAGCCGATCAGGAGGAGCATGACTGCAAACCAGATGGCGAAATTCCATTGGTGCGGAAGGATGAGCCTTGGCGACAGGTTGAATGCCAGTGCGGTTCCCAGCCGGGCTATGCCCAGATTTAGCGCGAAGGCAAGGGCGATTTCATATCCGCGGAACCATTTTACAAGGATCTTGGTAGTGACTACAATGCTGGTTTCGGCCCCCAGGCCGAAGAGGAGCATCCCCAGCGACATCATTTTCAGTTCGGGCGAGTAGGATGGCCAGAAGGAGCTCATCATATGATATCCTGCGCCACCTGCACGGTATATATCCGAAGCACCATAGGCGGTAAGCAATGCCCCGATAACCATGAAAACAGCAAACAGAAAACCGGTTGGCCGGATACCCAATTTGTCGAGAATGATCCCGCCAAGGATGGCCATCAGTAGAAAGGTATTCGGAAAAGAATAAACTCCGGCAACGATTCCGAAATCGCGTGAGCTGAAATGGAGATGTTCCTGAAGGATTGATTTCAGTGGCGACAGGGCATCATAAAAATAGTAATTGGCCGACATGAGCAGGCTGACGATGACCAACATCGACCAACGGTACCTTGCTAAATCCCTTATTGTTTTTCCGCCTTGAATTATCATTTCTGTTTAATGCTAAATCAAATATAGAAAAACCCTGGTCGAATTGGCCAGGGTTTTTATAAAGGAGCGGACGGGTGCTAAGCAGCGACGGGTCAGAAAGCGAATATATATCCGGCAGTCAGATTGTAAAAGGAACCTGAATTATAGGATTGGGAGAGATTATTCGCTGTTATTACGAATGCATTCCCTTCACCGATTCTGCGTACCAACGAGAAACTGATATTGCTGATCACGCCTTTATAAGAATTGGATGACTCGACACCGGTTTCAGTGTAATTATCTTTACCAAAATCATAATAAGCTATATAGGATGGCTGAAGAATCCACTTTTCGCTGAGCTGAAGATTAACGGCTGCATGAATGCCGGCCATTCCGCCAAAAAAGCTGTTATACTGACTTGCGTTTCCGGTATTTGCATCAATGGAAATAAAGTCTTTATAACTGGAACCGTCGACACCTGCCATAAGGCCAAAACTTACATCAACCCCTTTGGTTATCTGATTTTTGAATAGCCACCAGGTAGCTTTTGCCTCAAAATAAGTGCCTTTAGCTTTATCTGTTGTCAGACCGTTGGCTTCTTTTCCCAACACATCGCTGGTTCCAAATAAATTAATATCAATTTTTCCTTTGTAGGATGCACCGATGCATCCTCCGAAGCCCTGAAATTTAGGACCTTGTTCGCCCACCACCTGTATCCCGAATCCACTTTTGCCGGGGGCGAGATAATTTGAAATCTGGGCCTGTGCTGAGAGTCCCAGGCAAATGACCAATGCTGCAATGACAATTTTTTTCATGTTAATTCTGTTTGGTTTATTGAATGTGAGATCAAAGTTACCACAAGAAGTTTTTTGAGGCCGGAATTCGGCAACTATTTGACCAACCTCAGAAACGGGCAGGCCAGTATATCCTCATCAAATAGATAAGTTGTTTGATTCGCAATCTTAGAAATTCAGTATCTTTAAAGGAGTGAATTTTGCCTAGCCAAAATCATCATGAAAACTTCTCTTTTGTATACGGGCATGTTGATTCTCCTCGGATTTGCCCCGGTCAGTGTTATTTCAGTTTCAGGCCAGAGAGCCACTACCCCGATCCTTTCAGTTAGTCCGGCCCGTGGCATGTTTTATAGTACACAACTGGGCCAGTCGCGGTCGCTGTCTTTTACGCTGAAGAATAAAGGAGTTTCTATTCTCAATATCAAGAAGGTGGAGATCGTTGGAGAGAGATTCACTATCACTGACAGCAATACCTATCCGTTCGAGGTGGTGGCCGATTCCGGGGTTGCCTTTTCCGCTGGCAACAGTGGAAAAGCAATGAGCTTCTCAGTGGAATTCTCGCCAGTGGAAACGGGAAATTTTACAGGAAAGATTATTATCACTTATGGATTGTGGAGTGATGAAATCTACGAGATTCAATTAACCGGTAAGGGGCTGAGCTGTAGTGAGGCCATCAAGGCTGTAAAAGGGGAAAACCATGCCCCCGGGCAGAATATCTGGTACAAGTTCACGGCCGACAAATTCTCATTGGTTGAAATAAACAGCTGCCATCCCAGTCAGATTAATCCCGTCACAAACCCTTACAGGCTTCTTTATTTTTATGCTTATGACGGGTGCAACGGGCGGCTTATTCCCGAAGTGGAGGAATGGACAGGGTTGTGCCAGTTTGATCATGAAGCTATACCTGTTACAACGATTATGAAGGCGGGTCAAACCATCTACATTTACTGGCCTGAATTGAATCCTGATTCTCCCTTTGCCACAAAGGGATTCTTTTTCAACATTAATGTGACCTACCCGATTGACGGCGACGTTTGTGACAATGCCATCCCGCTCACCCTGCCGGTAATCAATCTTTTCGGCAATACCCGCGGATTAAGCAAAGACTACAGTCAGTCACCCTGCTCGGTATACCCGAATTACATGGGTGGTAACGATGCAGTGTACACGATCAACCTTCAGGAGGATGGTTATCTGACCGGTAATATTCTGGGGGCCTACGGTTCTATTCATGTACTTGATGAATGTCCGAGAGCGGAACTGGCCAAAGACCATTGTAAGGCATTCGTTGGAGGCCCGACTGGTGGACAGTTCAGGAAAAAGATCGCTGCCGGCACTTATTATGTAATCATTTCCAACTGGGCACCGCCGCAAACGCTGGATTATCTGATCAATCTGAGCTGGGAGGGAACTTCAACTGTTGAGAATGAAAGCCTGGTGAATTCTCTGAACGTATATCCAAATCCAGCACGGGATAAGTTCACCGTATCGGTCAACAATCAGGAAGCAACCAATCTAACGCTGGAACTGGTTAATATATCGGGCCAGGTGGTTTATCACCATGAATTGAAATACGTTTTCGGCATTCAGGAGGAGATCGATGCCAGCAGTTTTGCAAAGGGAGTTTACTATCTGAAGGTCAACACCGGCAAGGAGACAGCCGTGCGGAAAGTTGTTATTCAATAGGATACCTTCTCGAATAAACGGATCTATTCTTTTATGATTCAGTCGTTTGTGAAAGAATCAGGTCGCTAAAACTTTACCCGAAGCTGAAGTGTAAGGTTTCTTGGTGCTCCGATATCTCCCGGCCGGCCGATATACTCCTTATTTAAAAGGTTTCTGGCAATGAGGTTTAATCTGACAGCTTTGCTGATATTCACGGCAAAGCGCACATCCATAATCAGATAAGCAGAATTATTATCCTTTCGGTACGCAGGATATCCGGGGAGAAAAAGGTTGCCGGTGAATGAATCGGTAAATACCTTATCCACATTCACCATCTTGCTGTTATAGTTGAAGCTGGCGCCGATAAGAAACCGGTTCATTTCCGCTTCCACATCAGTTTTGAATGCATGCTTGTGCCGGTATTTGAGAATGTAAGCTTCCGGATCGGTACCTCCGGCAGCCTGTTTATCCAGATCGATGGGCTGCATAAAGGTGTAACCTGATATGATCCGGAGCTGTACCGGTCCATATGTGGCTTCGCCGGAAAGGGTGAGCTCGGCTCCGGTGATGCGGGCATTCCCGATATTCAGCGCTTTAAATCCAAGATATTTGAAGCTTGGCACCTTGATGGAATCCGGCAGATACATGCCGAAAGTGTATTCAATCATTTCGCTGTACCGCGTCTGGAAAAATGCCAGATCGGCAAATCCCTTCCAATTTCCCAATGTAATCCCTTGCTTGACCCCTATTTCGGCACTCCATCCCTTTTCGGGCTGCAGATCATGGTTTGGAAAAATCTGCAAGGCACCCAGTTCGGCGCTGGCATATTTCTCGGCCAGCGACGGGAAACGGAAGCCCTGTCCGATGGATCCCCTGACAAAGGTAGATTTTGCAGCATGGTAATTGATGCCGGCGCGTAATACCGGCTGTGCATTGTAAAATATCCCGTCGAGCATGTTCATTTCCCAACGGACACCCCCGGAAAGCTTGATTTTTTTGCCTGCACGGGCATCGACCTGTGAATAAACCGCATAGTTTGCCGAATTGTGGTTGGCGAAGAAGTTGGCCTCCACTTTTGAGCTGGTTAGTGAGGTGCCGCTCGACCAGACAATCCCTTTGGTAAAATTCTTCTGGTAGCGATAATCGGCGTAAAGGGTTCTGGAATAGCTGTTTTTTGTGGAATCGGCATTGACATTCCCAAGGGTGAAGATCCTGGTTTTGAGTGTATGTTTACCGCCATGTTTTGTCACATATTCGAGGTAAGGATCAACATTATAGCGAATGCCGGTATATGGAACATAGGAAACCGGATTCAGTCGGAAAGCGCCGGAATCGGCATTCTGCCACAGCAAGAAATCGGAGGCATCGATAAACATGATGCTGCTTGACAAACCTGCCGATAACCCTTCCAATTTTTTAAAGCGGTATCGCAGGTTTAAGTTTCCCCGCCCGCGTTTTTCCCACTCTTTTTCGCGGTAGCCGTTATCCTGAAAATAGTTACCGCTGAGCATGACATCGAGGTTGCCGAATTTCTGGAGATGCGAAAAGGTAGCTCCGCCAAAAACCGGCGTCTTATTCCACCAGATCATTTCCGTTCGCTGAGGATTCATGTAACCGCCGCCAAAGAGTGTAATTTCGGTTTCCGGTTTGTCGCCGGGGAATCGGTTGCGTAAATGAATCACCCCGTTTAATGCCGATGAGCCATATAAAACTGACGAAGCGCCTTTGACCACCTCCACCTGGTTGATGTTTTCGACCGGCAGATAGTTCCATTTAATATCGCCTGCATCACCCGAAATCATTGGCATATCATCAACCAGCATGAGTACCCGGCTGCCGGCTCCGTAACTGTAGCCACTGCCGCCACGGATGCTGGGTTGCCCGTCAAGAATATTTATTCCCGATGTTTTCTCCAGGATCTGGTCGAGGGAAGTGATATTCTGGTTTGATAACTGCCGTGCTTTTACCACCTCCATCGATACGGTAATATCGGATAATTTCTGCTCAAACCGACCGGCGCTGACCACCACTTCATCCAGCACTTTTGTGCCTGCCGTAACTGGCAGTCCGGTTTTTGGATCGATAACCACTTTTTCTTTGGTAGTTGCTTTTTCCTGCCCGAACACTGGAAATATCAGAAAGAGAAACAGTAGGGTTGCGGTTATTCTCATGCGTATCCTTACTTTATTTCTTGGGTATATAGGTCAGGTGAAACAGGTATTGCGGAATCGACCAGGCGGTTGGATCGGTCTCATAAGCACAGATAAACAGGCATACGTTTATTTTATCAGGAGTAATTTCCTTGATAATAAACTTGCGGGTCGTTGGAAAGTCGAGAATGCCAAAATAGGCATCTCCGGACAGGGAGACCCATTTTTTGCCGGTAATTGTAACGCTTCCGCGTGGGGCAGGGACTTCTGTGGCCATCGGGTTGGTAATGGCCTCCAACACCAGATCCTCCTCGTGAAGAGTCCAGTTTGCAGTGGCTGGGGGAATGTAGCTTACGCCGGAGACACCCAGGTTGTTTTTTTCGTTGCCAAAATTAACATTGGTATTGGTGAACTTGCCATAAAGCGCGGAAGCCAGCGCGATGCCGTTTTTTACATCTACTTTATACCGGCCATCGGAATAAAACGTGAATTCGTTATCATATTCATCACCCAGGCCAATGGCAGTCATTAAATCTTCCACCAAAGGGAGGATAACCTGTAAAGAATTATCGACTCCGCTGCCTCCGTCGAGGCCCTCGGTATAACCCGCGCTGAGTACCCAGGTTTTTCCGTTGAGTGCGGCCGAACCACCTGACAGCATCTCGTTAACCGACGGGGTAATCTCGATTTCTTTGGTAGCTTTTGTTTCACCCCCCTTACTGGTGACGGTGAGGTTAACGGTATATTTTCCCGACATCAGATAAACATGAACCGGAGCGGATTCGGCACTGGTGAGGCCATCGCCGAAATCCCAGAGATAAGAATCTGCATTTTTTGTGGCAGCAGAAAAGGCTACACTGTACCCGTTCATGGTGGCCTGAATCTCGCCCAGAGTGGGCTCTTTAGCGCAGGAGGCGGTAATCATTACCAAGGCAGCAAAAGCCGGAATCAGATAGTAGATGTTCTTTTTCATGGACAAAAGATAAGGGAAAATTGATGTATAACCCAATATAACCTACTAATTTTAAGGTTGATAATTGAATAACAGAAGAGTCCGCCTTAACCCTAAACCCCATCGATATCAAACTGAGGGTCCTTTGGAATTGAACTCAGGGCAAGAGGCAGAGGGCAGAAGGCAAAAATTAGTAACAAGAAAGAAGAAACAAGAATCAGGGATCTTCGAATCGAACAGTAATATAGGTATGGCTGGACTTGTTACTTAACTTTTTTCTTAGGTCTTAAAACATATAACTAATTTTTGCCCTCTGCCCTCTGCCCTCTGACCTGGTTTTTATTTGTACTTTTGACTACACCCAATCGGATTACGCAAAATGCATAAATTCAGGCTCCTCGTTTTGCTCTTGTCGTTTTCCATAAGCGGGTTCAGCCAAAAATATCCCGTGGAGGGCATTGTTCGCGATGCTCAAACCCGGCAGCCAATCTACGCAGCGAGCATCATCGTCAAAAATACCAGTCGCGGTACCTCAACCGGAGATCAGGGTAATTTTAAGCTGGAACTCACCGGCTTTCCGGCTATCCTGTTTATCCAATGCATGGGATACATCAGGGATACATTGGTTATTGAGAATGAGGGACAGTATCTGGCCTCCTTTAAAAATCAGAACCGGGTAATTTCGTTAAAACCAAGTCCGATACAGATCAATGAGGTTCAGGTTAAAGCCAGGAATACGCTGTTCGAGGTAGATCCTTACGCCATTGTTGATTTCAAGATTGCTGGGGAAAGCATAGTTGCCCTGGGATATAGAAACGGGAATGAGTTTCGCAAAGAGGTTTTGCTGTCTGACCTGAACGGTAAAAAAATCAGCAACAAGATCTACAGGAACCTGGATTCCATATATCAGGATTGCCAGGGGCATGTTTTTGCCTTTTGCGCTGATTCGGTTCTGGAACTTAAATTCAGCGGCAGGGAGATATCGGTGAGCAATGGATATCCCTCCACTTTTATCAAGGATTTTATTGCTCCGGTGTGCGGGATTAATGATTCCTTGATTTTCCTGAAGAAGAGTCCGGCTAATCATCAGTACGACAACTATTTTGCGGTCCGAAATGATCAATCTGCTTTTGTGGTTTATGCCTCTGGAGGTATGATGAAAGAATCGCACGCTGCTTCTTGGGTCAAATCCTGGGGCCAGCAGGGTCAGGTTATGATTAGTATGAACCCACCAGAAGGAGGTGCCAAGAGTAATAAGGATGGCGGTATGAATGAATGGCTTAAAAGTTATGAAAGTCAGTACCACAGTTACTTCGAG
>CAILAQ010000060.1 GCA_903832165.1 uncultured Bacteroidota bacterium
CCGACCTCGCCCAGGATTGCAGCTATATTACGTTGGTCAGGGAGGATCATTATCTGAATAAATCCGGTATCCAACCAGGTCTGCTTGCTCCGGTTTTTAAATGTCATACTACCAATGGCGATTCGGTTTCATCTGAAGATTATAAAGGTAAAAATGTACTGCTGGTAAACATTTCGGCTTGTTACTCCGTTCCTGGTAGTCAAATCGTCTATAAGGACTTGGCTGAAAAATATGGATCGAAACTGGATATGGTGGTGATTGACCGGGCCGGGGGCTATCTGAAACAGATAGAAAACTGGAATCTTCCGGGAAGGCTGGTGAATGCCGATACCCCGGATAATAAAGAGTTTGCGAAAAACTACCGTTCCGACTATTGCTCCCGTACTTGTTTTCTGATTGGTCCGGATGGCCGGATCGTTGATAAATTTGAAATATTTGATTGGGAGAAAAACTTGGCCAAACGCAAATTGTAGAGACGCATAATTGCGTCCGTCTGACGGCAGTCGGCAGTTGAAATAGGTTAAAATATTGTAATGTAAATAGTTAACAAATGAAAAGAAATTTTATTGCAATTATTCTGTTGTATTTGTCAGCAGTATGTTCAGTTGAAACCGTAGCCCAAAAATCAATTACTGTATTTGAACTGGGTAAAAACCTGAGTAAAGCTAGTGAACTTAAAATGAGTGATTTGGCGACAGATATTTCTTACATTCCACTAGAGCTGACGCCTAAGTCCCTGCTATCTGGAATTAATGTTATTCTGCCAGCCGGCAATGTTTTTATTGTAGCCACAAGGAATAGTAAGTTGAAAGTGTTTGACAAAAACGGAAAATATCTAAACGATATTGGGTATTCTTTTCATGCCTGGCCCGATTGGTTCCGTTTTCGGCAGACATTTTTTATTCAATACCGAGGGTATCGTGAAACCCTTTATGACCATGCCACCAGGTGTAAAAGCTCAATTTGCGCCCGTCTACCAGCCAGCTTCATACTGCAGAATTGGGGAAAAGGATCTTTTCATTCCCACCCGTTCCGATACGGTTTTTGTTTTTAATGGAAATGAGATAAAACCGTTTGCAGTGGTTAATACCAATGGCAAGATGTTGCCGGATGAATTGTATTACAAGAGTGCAACGAAGGCTGAGAGAAGTGCCTACATTTCTAATTTGTCGCTGCAACCTGTTGGCAATAAGTCTTTTTGTGTAGAATTCCAATATCAGGATAAAGAATACGCAGCAATCTGTAATACCGTAACGGGTAAAATGACTGTCCTTCAACATGGTGAAATGGGGATTCCCAACGACCTGGACGGTGGATTTCCATTCAGGTTTGAGAAGAATTTCCTAAACGGGTCAATCTTTACCAGTTATGAAGCTTTTGACCTTATTTCCGCTCAAAAGGAAGGTTGGATTAAGAATCCGGGCCAGAAATACCTGGATATGGTCAAAGGCCTTAAAGAAGACAGCAACCCAGTGATTATAAAGATAAAACTTAAGGAGGATTAATCACATTAGATCATATTCTGGTACTCAACATTAGAAGAATCACACAACATAATGCGATGAAGTACCAGTTTTTGAAAATATGTGCTTGTTTGTTGATTATCACCCACCCTGACAATGCAAATAGGGGCAAAAGAATTGGCAACATGATCACTTAGAACAAAAAGATTGCCCGGAATGTCATTATCTTTGTAAAAAGGTGATACTATGCCAGAAATTTTTAGAGAGTTCGGATTTGTCTTCTTCTTCTATGCAAATGAAGGTCAAGAACCTATGCATGTCCATGCCCGCAAGGCTAATGGCTTCGCAAAATTCTGGGTTGAGCCGGTTGAACTGGACTATGCACAGGGCATGAAAATTGCAGACTTAAGATTGGCTGAACAGCTTATTGTGGAGCATATTGAATTAATAAAATCGAAGTGGCATGAAGTACATGGTAGCTGAGTTGATGTTCACTGCCAGCAAAGCCTGGTACGAAAACGGTATGGTTTGTGTTCTTCTGAATGATAATCGGGAGATCAGGTTTCCGGTTTTCTTAAATAGGAAACTTAAGGATGCCTCTATTGAGGAAATCAACGATATTGAAATTATCTGTCAGGGCACGGGTCTTCATTGGCCCCGACTTGATGAAGATCTTTCAGTAACAGGTATTCTTGAAGGTCGTTTTTAAAGAAGCTCCCTGATAGGTCCGCTGTTTGTGACGGGGTCCCGACTTTCGTCGGGATGACACTTCTTCGTATCATATTTTATGCTTATTTTCGGAAAGAATGACGAAACCCTTACGAATATTGGTTTGCGATGATGATCTGGCCATCCGGAGTTCTTTGAAATTTCTCCTGACCAAAGCCGGTTATGAAGTCGATCTTGCAGCCATGCCTGAAGAAATTCTTAACAAAATTCGTCACCATGATTTCAGTCTGGTTCTGCTGGATATGAACTTTTCCATGACCATCACAGGGGAGGAGGGACTGGAGATCCTGGAGAAAATCCGGCATTTAAAACCCGCTGTTCCGGTGATTCTGATAACTGCCTGGGGTTCTGTGGAACTGGCAGTGAAAGGCATTAAGCTCGGGGCTTCGGATTTTGTTACCAAGCCTTGGAACAACCTGCAACTGCTGAAGATTGTTGAAACGTCAATCACCCTTTCGAAAAATGGGAGCTTTCCTCATAATTCTGATGATCCGGGGTCCCGAAAATCGGGATTCCCGGGAATCATCGGTAAAGATTCTAAACTGCTTGATATTTTAGGTATTGTCAGCAGGGTTGCACCTACTCATGCACCGGTTCTGATTGCCGGAGAGAGTGGAACGGGTAAGGAATTGATTGCTGAGGCATTACATCAGCATAGCTCACGCAGCAAGGGTCCGTTTGTAAAGGTGAACCTGGGCGGACTCTCCTCCAGCCTGTTTGAGTCGGAGATGTTCGGACATAAAAAGGGCGCTTACACCGATGCAAAAGAGGACCGTATGGGTCGCTTTGAAATGGCTAATGGGGGCACCATTTTTTTAGATGAAATCGGTGAGCTGGATCTGACTTCACAGGTTAAGCTGTTAAGGGTACTCCAGGATCAGACCTTTGAGCGGCTGGGTGATTCCAAAACCATCAGCGTGGATGTGAGGGTAATAAGTGCTACCAACCGGAATTTATATCAGCAGGTAGATAAAGGGTTATTCAGAGAGGACCTGCTTTACAGGATCAACCTGATCCAGATCGAAATGCCATCGCTCAATAAACGCAAAGATGATATCGCGATGCTTGCCGGATATTTTGCTGAAAAAGCGGTATCAGCCTACAAGCTGCCTGTAAAGCATATATCGGAAGACGCCTTCGACTGGCTCCGTGAGCAACCCTGGAAAGGAAACATCCGGGAATTGAAAAATGTGGTGGAAAGAACAGTACTTCTGTCCACCGGTGATGGAATTACCGCCGATGATTTTAATCTGGCTATCCGGTCGGGTGAATTTTCTTCGACAGAGGAGCGGCAGCATACCGGCCCGTTGAAAACTTTGGAAGAAACGGAGAAGGATACGATTCTGAGGGCGATGGAGGAGTACGGAGAGAACTTGTCAAAGGTGGCTAAGAAATTGGATATCAGTAGGGCTACCTTATATCGTAAAATGGAGAAATTCGGGATTCGCCATGGCCATGAAGAGTAAAGCACGTTTAATCGTCTGGCTAAGCCTGATCTACCTGATTTTCCTGATCCTGGCAATTGTGCTTTTTCAAAAGGAAAGTCCCTGGCTGCTGATCGGCTCCGAAATACTCATACCTGTTCTTTTTGGGATTACCCTATTGTTGATCAACAGGTCGCATCAGCCCATTCAGACCATAAGCAAAAGCATGAGCCTTCTGCGTGAGGGCGATTTTTCTACTACACTGGTGAGGTCGGGGAATCCGGATGTAGATGCCATTGTAGATGTTTATAATGCCATGATCAGCCGGTTACGGGAGGAACGGCTATCGGTGAGGGAGAAAAACCAGTTTCTTGATTTACTCATGGAATCATCGCCACTCGGAATTATTGTGGTTGATTTCGATGATAAAATAATGGATATCAATAGGGCGGCTTTCAAGTCACTTGATGTTTTACCGGGCGATTTCAGGGGATCAGGTTTGGCTGATTTGAAAAGCCCGCTGGCCGTTAAATTGCTTCAATTGGAATTTGGCGATAAAAAGACGCTCGACCGTGCAGATGGACAAAAGTTTCTGTGCCGTAAGTTGTTTTTTATGGATCACGGTTTTAAGCACCCCTTTTATATTATTGAAGAGTTTTCGGAGGAGATCCGGCAGGCAGAGAAGGCCGCCTATGGTAAATTGATCCGGATGATGGCGCATGAGGTTAATAATACGGTGGGTGCGGTAAACTCTATTCTTTCGACGATTCTTGATAATGAGAAATCCTTTGTTTCTGATGACCAGGAAGAGGTGATACAAATGTTGGGCGTGGCAGTCCAGCGAAATTACCGGCTCAACCGGTTTATGCAGAATTTCTCTGATGTGGTGAAGCTGCCCATGCCTGAAAAGGATGAATACGATTTGAACCTCTCTCTTAAAAATGTGATTTTATCGCTGACCCCGGTTTTAGACGAACGAAACATCCGGGTAGAAACTGAATTTCAGGAGCCGTCTCCCAGACTTGTTGCCGATCAAAGCCAGATGGAGCAGGTGTTTCTTAATATCATCAAGAATTCCATTGAGGCTGTTGGACCGGATGGCAAAATCAAAGTGTCAACCTTCTCAAATCCTGTGAGGGTAATTGTTAGCGATGATGGCCAGGGATTATCGGCCGAATCGCGCGACCGGTTATTTACTCCTTTCTATTCCACAAAGATTGATGGCCAGGGTATTGGCCTGACCCTGGTCCGCGAAATTCTGGTGAATCATGGATTTCAGTACCGATTGGCCAACCGCGAAGAGGGCGGGGCGGAGTTCGAGATTATTTCCAGTCAGCAGTAGGCAGTTGGCAGTACTCAGTCGGCAGTCGGCAGTCCGCAGTAGACAAAAGGGTTAACTAATTGCGTCTTTGTTTTCTCTAAAATGTTGGTTGAACTTGCAATAGAAGCTTTAGCGCGTCTTTTAAATTGTTTTCCAACTCTTCAATCGTTTTGCCTTGCGAAAGGGCGGCAGGATATTCAACTATTTGACCAACAAGATAACCGTTTTCGCCCTCTTCTACCATCATAGTTAATTCCAGCTTTTTCATCACCTTTTGTTATTTAATACCCAACAAAGATATTACCTTTTATGCCAACTCTCAACAAATTGATTGAGTCATCAGGTAATGTCAAATTTTTATAATTTTCATGCAAAATAGAACTACTGATCATGAAACCTAAATCGCTCTCTGTCTTCTTTGTCTTCCTGTTTATTGCAGCATTCCCGGCCTTTTCACAAAAGAAAGTTAAGGACCTCCCATACCATCAACTTCAGCAATACAGCTGGATGCGACTGGCGACGATCGTTCCAGAGGTTACTGACCGGATTATTCTGCCGGTTGGCACGGTGGAATCACATGGTGCCTGCCCGATAGGGACCGATAATTATATACCGGAAAACCTGGCCGATCATGTGTGGGCTGATGTAAATGCATTGGTGGCACCGGCTGTGAATCATGGAGTTACCGGGGCTTCTATTTCGCAATTTCCTGGTTCAATCATGATCAGGCCGGAAATCTTTCAGGAATATATTTATGACATTCTCAAGGATCTTGTGCGGACAGGGTTTAAGAATATCCTGATCATCAACGGCCATGGCGGCAATACCGAACCCATGCAAAACGCAATCACCAAGCTGCATATGGAAACCGGGGCTCATTTTATGATTATCAGCTGGTGGGAAACAGCATGGAACCTATCGGAAGAAGTATACGGACTGAAGCCGATACAATCCGGTCATGGCGACCTGGAGGAGGCTGCTCTGGTGATGTCGAAATACCCTGAGCTAATTGATCGTGAGATGTACGAAAAGCTGGGGAAAGACAATCTCGGCCATGCAGGAACCGATAAGGGAGTAATCATGATGCCTGCCTGGGCAACCACCCGACTACCGGAAACCGGCGTGGGTTACCTTGATTTCGATATTAAAAAGGCCAAAGAGTACACCGTCAAAAAAGCAAAATTTATTTCAGACACATTTAATGAAGCCGTCAGTCGCTGGGAAATGATGGAAGGGTGGAAGTAAACAGTCTTCAGTCATCAGTCTTCAGTCCACAGTTCACAGTCGGTAGTTAGCAGTTGGTGGTAGAATAAATTTGGAAATTCGAAAATAGTTTTTAGATTTACTAGCCAAGGACACTAAATAAGACGACATACCATAGTTCGGCGCAGTGATTAATTCACGCGTTTATTTTGCTATTAACCATTAATACCCACAAAATGGTAAAACAAGATATGAAGTATGACATTGGCATCGATATCGGCTCGATTTCGATTAATACTGTTTTAATTGATGAATCAGGCATTATCCGTGAGGAATTTTACGATTACGGTTACGGCAGGCCATTTCACCAATTGTTAGCCCGCCTGGAAAGTTTATTTGAAGCCTATCCCGCAGAGAATATGAATTTCATGGCCTTTACCGGCCAGGGCGGTAAAAAAGCTGCCGAAGTCCTGGGAGGTATTCATATAAATGAAATCATTTCACAATCCACTGCGGTATCCACCCTTTATCCGGAGGTTCGCACTGTTATTGAGATGGGTGGAGAGGATTCAAAACTGATTTTTATGGATGGCGGAGCTGTTGAAGGCTCCTCGAGATTGTCAGATTTCTCAATGAATAGTCTATGCGCAGCGGGTACTGGTTCGTTTCTCGACCAGCAAGCAAAACGTATGGGAGTGAAAATCGAGAAAGAATTTGGTGAGCTGGCGCTTAAATCGAAAAACCCTCCAAGAATAGCTGGTCGTTGCAGTGTTTTTGCCAAAAGCGATATGATACATCTGCAACAGGTTGCCACTCCAATGGAGGATATTATTGCCGGATTGTGCTTTGCGGTTGCACGAAATCTTAAAGGGACCCTCGGTCGGGGAAAACATTTTACAACCCCGGTTATGTTCCAGGGCGGTGTTGCTGCAAATGCCGGTATGGTGAGAGCTTTTCGTGAAGTGCTCAACCTGAATGAAAACGAGCTGATCATCCCTGAACATTTTGCTTCCATGGGGGCCATAGGCGCCATTATATATACGAAAAATAAGAAATCCGAACTAAAAGAATTCGGTGGCTTAGATGTATTGCGTTTGTATCTGGCTGAATATGAGAAATCAGGAGTGCAAAGTCTGGCTCCTCTGAAACCCACAGAATCAGTATATAATAAGGAAATTGTACCACTGCCCTCCGGAGATTCTAAAACCGAGGTCTACCTAGGCGTTGATGTTGGTTCGCTGAGTACCAATATCGTATTGCTGAATTCTGATAGCGGTGTGGTTGCCCGTAGATATCTGCCAACCGCCAGCAAACCCATCGAAGCTATCAGAAAAGGGTTGCGTGAGATCCATGAAGAGGTGGGTGACAGAATTATCATCAAGGCTGCGGGAACTACCGGTTCCGGCAGATATCTGACCGGCGATTTTATTGGTGCGGACGCCATCCAGAATGAGATTACTGCCCAGGCAAAGGCGACTATCTATTTTGATCCGGAAGTTGATACAATTTTTGAAATTGGCGGGCAGGACTCAAAATATATCCGGATAGAGAACGGGGTTATTGTAGATTTTGAGATGAACAAGGTTTGCGCGGCCGGAACTGGTTCGTTCCTGGAGGAACAGGCTGAGCGACTGGATATCAATATTGTAAAGGAATTTGAAAAACTGGCCTTTGAAGGAAAAGCTCCATCAAAACTTGGCGAAAGGTGTACGGTTTTTATGGAAAGCGATCTCAATTCCTGTCAGCAGAAAGGGGAAGAAAAGGAAAATCTTATTGCCGGGCTGGCCTATTCAACGGTATTGAACTACCTGAACCGGGTGGTTGGCGATAAGCCTGTTGGAAACAAGATTTATTATCAGGGAGGTGTTACCAATAACAAAGCTGTAGTTGCTGCTTTTGAACAGGTTACAGGTAAAAAAATTCATGTTCCCCCACATTTTGATATTACCGGAGCTATCGGGGCTGCAATGCTCGCACGCGAGAGTATGGCACCTGGCCAGAACAGCCGGTTCAAGGGTTTTAATGTGAGCGAGGTTAGTTACGCCACCGATACTTTTGTGTGTAAGCATTGCTCCAATCATTGCGAAATTCATGAAGTAAGTATCGAGGGGGAAAAACCACTTTTCTACGGTGGAATTTGCGACCGGTATGATACCGATGAACGTAAAGGTGGCGGAGCTCAAATCCCGGATCTTTTCCTGGAGCGTACACGGATGCTCATGGATGGTTATAGTTCTTTTCAGGATCCGGCGAAACTCACTGTCGGAATTCCGCGGGAATTGTCGATCTATTATCAGAATTTTCCTTTCTGGAGAACCCTGCTGGAAGAGCTTGGCGTAAATGTGATACTGTCCAAAGAGTCGAGCAAGAAAACCCTGACCCGGTCGCTTGAAATGATGACCTGCGAAACCTGTCTGCCAATTGAGATGATGCACGGGCATGTTGATGACCTGTTCAAAAAAGGCGTCGATTTTGTTTTTCTGCCCTTTGTGGTCAACCAAAAAGGAGCCGACGACAACCCGACCAATAACTGCAATTGTCCATGGATTCAGGCTCACCCTTTCATGGTGAAGGCTGCCTATAACGATTCTCCGCTGAAAGAGAAAATTTTGACCCCCACCTTTCATCTGAGATACTTCGATACCGCTTTCAGGGAAGAGGTGCTGGAGTTCGCAAAAACCATCTTCGGCGTATCAAAATCAGTGATTCTGAACGCTGTAAAAAAAGCCGATGAAGCACAAATACGTTTTGAGAAAAAGGTGGATGAAAGGGGCAGGGAGGTTATAGCGAATCTTCCGGAGGGGAGGCAATCATTTGTTGTGATCGGCCGTTCCTATAACACCAGCGACCCTGCACTAAACCTTAATCTGGCGGAAAAGCTCAGGAACATGAATATTCTGGCTATTCCCATCGATTTTCTGCCATTGAAGGATGAAAATGTTTTCGATACTTATCCGATGATGTACTGGCCCAGCGGGCAAAAAATCATTGCAGCCTCGCGAATTGTGGCTAAAAACGAGAGACTGAACGCTGTTTATCTCGGGAACTTCCGCTGCGGGCCGGATTCGTTTCTCCGGCATTATATGTCTAAGGAGATGAATGGCAAACCATACCTGCATCTGGAGGTTGATGAGCACAGTGCCAATGCAGGAATGATCACTCGAATCGAAGCTTTCATTGATAGTCTCGATGGATATTATCATTCAAGGCGACCCCTGATCAGCAGGGAGATACCGAAACCTCACAGAGTGCTGCCGATTACCGAACGGACACTATATTTTCCTTATGCAAATGATGTGGTACTGGCATTTGTAGGAGCCTGCCGTGCAATTGGAATGAAGGCTGAACTTTTGCCCATGCAGGACGAAACTGATCTGGCAATTGCCCGAAAATATACTAATGGTCAGGAGTGTTTTCCGTTCATCTGTACAACCGGAAGCTTCCTTCGCAAGCTTATGGAACCGGGGATCGTGCCGGGCGAGGTGTCATTTTTCATGCCCGGGCATAACGGTCCTTGCCGGTTTGGCGGTTATAGCAAGCTTCAGGAGATTTTGTTCGAGAAACTTGGCTTTGGGGAAGCAACTATTGTACATCCCAGCAATGAGGATAATTATAACAGTATCGCCCCGGGTAACCCGGTGAAATGGAGGATGCTCGCCTGGAGAGGAATGGTTGCGATAGATATTCTCCGGAAGCTCCAGCAGCAGAGGCGTCCGTACGAAATGATCAAGGGCCAGACCGATGGAGTATATAAGAAAGCTTTGGAGGCGGTTGTGGAATCACTGGCCGGCGGAGGGAAGACACTTCGGACTGTTCTCGACAGATATGCTCAGGAATTCATGGCAATCCCATATTCCAATGGTATACGTAAACCGATCATTGCGGTGGTAGGTGAGATTTTCATGCGCGATAATCCCTTCTGCAGTGCCCAAATGGTGAAGAGACTCGAAGAGCTTGGGGCGGAAACCCTGATGGCTCCGTTTGCCGAGTGGATCTCCTATTCCACCTATCGGTTTGCCCGTGACAGCAGATGGAAGAAAAATACCAAATCCCTGATACAATCAAAAATTCAGGGCGTTTTTCAGCATCGTTTTGAGGAGGAGCTTTTTGATGCAGTGCGCGACCATACTCCTATTGGTCCTGTGGTCAGGGTGAAGGATATGCTTGATCATTGCGATACCTATATAAATCGTGATTATGACGGCGATCCGCCTTTATCGTTGGGTACCGCCTCGATTCTTTCCGAAGGATACCTTTCCGGAGTTGTCAATATTCTACCGTTTACCTGTATGCCGGGAACCCTGAATACTGCGGTTTCTGATATTTTTAAGCGCGATCATGATTATCTGCCATGGGAGAATTTTGCATTTGACGGACAGGAAGATTCATCTCTTGAAAGCCGCTTACAGGCATTTATGCACCAGGCAAAGGAATATTGTTCCAGAAAAGATCTGCAGAAACTGGAGTTTTTCAAATAGTATTTGACAAAAAGCTTTTTTTTGTGGATTAAAATTGGTTACATATCTTTACTGTAGCTGAACATTTTGTTTTTAGCGTTGTTACCAATTCAAGTAACCTTAGCCAACTTTTAAAAATTTTAAATGAAAACAAACAAATTCCTCTTACTGGCCTTACTGCTGGGCACTTTTGCAGGACCAGCCCTTAAGGCTCAATCAGAACCGGTTGCCAAGCAGGCTGAATGGACTTTTAAGCCAGGAATCGGAGTGGGGCTTAAAGCGTCCACCAATGGTCTGGGTGGAGATGTGATTTATAATTTTCATAAAAGAATGGCCCTGCGGCTTGGGTTCGAGACCATGGGCTGTGGCACTAATGTGCCTTTTGAAGAACAGGGCAGCAACTACAGCGCTGATGTAAAAGTTAAAACCGGAAG
>CAILAQ010000061.1 GCA_903832165.1 uncultured Bacteroidota bacterium
CTTCGCCTGAAAGGGCTTTGGCTGATAAAATTCTTCACGACCTGCACAACCGTCTTCAATCGCTGAAAGATGCATCGGCCTATCTTTTTGAAGATTTGCGTTTGGATGAAGATGGTTTTCGTCAGATGGATCCAGACATACTTTTCGAGCTTGCCCGAGTCGGGAAATCGCGAAAGACAGAGTTTTGTGCCCGTTTATTGAAGAAAATGAAGTGATTATGAATCAGGCAATTGAAAGTATGCTGGCTAATTTCCCGAGAAATAATTGGGAATCGCAGGTTAATGCCCTGAGGGAAGTGATTCAGGACCTGACTTTACTAGGGCTATGGCGGGGAAAGTTCTTTGAGCACGCGGCCTTTTACGGTGGGACTGCTTTGAGAACCTTGCATCAGCTCGATCGTTTCAGTGAGGATATGGATTTCTCTCTTATCGAGCCTGATTCTGAATTTTCACTGGATCCCTATTTCCGGTATATCGAGGAGGAATTGAATTCTTTCGGATTTACGGTAACGGTTATGCCAAAAGTAAAGAGTCCCGAGAATCAGATCCATTCCGCTTTTTTAAAGGCTGATACTATCACTCAGGTGCTGATTCTGGATTCATCGGTTGTGATTCCGGCAACCGGACCGATGAAAATACTGAAGATCAAGATTGAAATAGACGTAAATCCGCCGGCCTTTTTTCAAACCGAAGTCAGACGTCTGCTATTGCCGATCCCCTTTTCCGTGAAAGCATATACTTTGCCGTATTTGTTTGCAGGGAAAATGCATGCGATTTTATTCCGTTCATGGAAGCAGCGTGTTAAGGGGCGCGACTGGTATGACCTGATTTGGTTTATTGCCAGAAAAGTTCCGCTGGATATGCGTCATCTCGAGGAGAGGATGCGACAGACCGGCAACTGGACCGGACCTGCATTGCTGACTTCAAATGCTATTACTGAACTGTATTCAGAGCGCATTGACCGGCTTGACATTGAACAGGCAAAGTTCGACTGCCGAAGGTTTATTCTGCGTCCTGATGTCCTCGACTCCTGGTCGAAAGATTTTTTCAAAGACCTCGCACCCATGATTTTGTACCAATAAATCTACCCTCAAAGAGTTGTCTTCCCCGCGAAAACCTACCCTCGAAGAGTTGTCATCCCCGCGAAGGCGCAGCCGGAGGCGGGGACCCCGTCGCATACCACGAAATCAAAAGATGGAAAAATGAAAAGCTCAGAAGTTGAAAGTTACTACATCGCTCGCTCAGGCTACGAAAAGCAATCCGGCCTTATAAAATACATCGTCGTCGATAATTTTCCCGAGCTCGGATTGCTCACCGCCAAACGGTTTCTGGAATGGGTAGGGGAGAATCCGGATGGCGTGATCTCGCTGCCAACCGGCAAGACGCCCGAGCACTTTATCAGTTGCACAAAAAAGCTGCTTCAGGAAAAGGGAGCGCCTTCATTGAGTGGCCTGACTTTCGTGCAGATGGATGATTTTTATCCGATCAATCCCAACCAGCACAATAGTTTTTGTCATTACGTTAAAGAATATTATATCAATGGGTTGGGTTTGGATCCGGCCAAGGCTTTACTGATAAATTCAGAGGAGATCTCTCTTACTCCACCCCTTCCCAAGGGGGGGCCGGGGGTGGTACCTTGTCACTACTCTCAGATCTTCCCCGACCTCACCATCGACCTCACTCTCCGCCACCGTGAGCCGGTAAGCCATCTGGAAGAGATGCAGCAAAAGGCAATTTTCATGATCGACTCGTGGTGCATGGACCGGGAGCAGCAGATCCGCGACCTGGGCGGTATCGGTTTTTTTCTTGGCGGGATTGGTCCGGATGGGCATATCGCCTTTAATATCAAGGGGAGCGACCATCATTCCACCACGCGGCTGAGTCCCACTAATTATGCCACACAAGCGGCTGCGGCGGGCGATCTGGGAGGTATTGAGGTATCGGGCAGGCGGCATGTAATCACAATCGGCCTGGGTACTATCACGATGAATCCCGATGCGGTGGCGATCATCTTTGCTGCCGGCGAGACCAAGGCCCCGATTGTTAAGGCGGCCATCGAGCTTGAACCCAGTGTACAAAATCCGGGTTCTGTGCTGCAAAAGCTTCCGAAGGCGCGCTTTTACCTGACGGCCGGTGCTGCGAGTCAGCTGACCGATGTGCAGGAAAGCTATTTTGCCAATGGCGAGTGGACTATTGGGAAGAGTATGCGGACGGTGCTGAAGTACTGCGAGGAGAACAATATCTACGCACACAAAATAGAAGGCTCAGGGCTCAAGGCGCAAGGCGCAGGTGAAGGCTCAAGGCTCGAGGCTCAAGGCTCAAGTGAAGGCAGAGGGCAGAGGGCAGAGGGCAGAAATTGGGAAGAAGAAATAGGTAAAGAAAGTGGCTCCGAGGGAAATTCGGTGCAGACTCCCCATCCCTTTTTAAGGGAGGGGGCCGGGGGGTGGGTACCTTCGGAGTCCGATCTTCTTCTGCGAATCCCGGAGGTGATCGAGGAGGCCAGGTTGCGTCTGGATCGCGGACTGGATCGCGACAACAACAAGGTCATCCTGCATACGGGACCACATCACGATGATATTATGCTTGGTCTGATGCCGCTGGTGAACAGGCAATTGCGGTCGGCCGGAAATAGTGTGCATTTTGCAGTGGCCACATCGGGATTTACGGCTTTGAGCAACAGGTTTCTGATTGATCGTTTGGAGCATACACTCCGGTTGATTGATAAGGGGGAGATTGAGATGCTCCGTTACCCCGACTTTTTCACCAGGGGCTATCTGATTAAGTGGGATAAGGACGTCAGCCACTATCTGAATAAAGTGGCCGCCCTTGATGAGATGGGAAAATACCGCGGACTCAGTCACAGGATTGTCCGGAGCATGGTTAAGATCTGGCAATTGCAGACCATTGATCAGCTTAAGAATACCATAGCCGATGTGATCCGGTTGATGCTGCGGAGTTACGACGGGGAGAAAAATCCGCCTGAGATACAACAGTTAAAGGGGATGATCAGGGAATTTGAGGAGGAGCTGGTATGGGCACATTCCGGCATCCAGGTAAAGGATGTTCATCATTTGAGACTCGGATTTTACAAGGGCGATATTTTCACTGAGCAGCCGGAGGAGGAGCGCGATGTTAAGCCGATCCTGGATCTGCTGAAATCGATCAAACCGGATATCATCAGCGTGACGATGGATCCCGAGGGGAGCGGTCCGGATACGCATTATAAAGTTTTGCAGGCGACGGCGGGGGCTTTAAGAAGACTGAGAGACGAAGGAGGACAGGAGACGGAAGACAGGAGACAGGAGACGGAAGACAGGAGACAGAAGACAAGAGAGACGGAAGACATGAGGATAATTGGATATCGGAATGTGTGGTATCGGTATCATCCGGCGGAGGCCAATGTGTATTTGCCGGTTTCGCTGAACAGCTTGGCGGTATTGCAGAACACCTTCAGGCAATGTTATCTGAGCCAGGTGGATGCTTCGTTCCCGAGTCCGGAGTTCGACGGGCCTTTCTGTGATCTGGCGCAGAAGGTATGGGTAGATCAGTTAAAGGAGATTCAGCTTTTACTCGGCAAGGATTATTTCTACGAAAATAAATCGCCGCTGGTGAGGGCGACGCATGGGCTGATATTTTATAAAGAGCTTTCCGTAGATGAGTTCTTGGTGGAAGCCTCGGAGCTTGCGCGGAGGACGGAGTAAATGTGCTCGGCTAGCGCCTCGCTAATTGTCGCTTCGCTCCTAACAGGCGCTGCGCTCCTAATTGTCGCTTCGCTCCTAACAGGCGCTGCGCGCTAAAAGGTCGCTTTTACATAGTGTCGTGGTCACCGACGGGATCCCCACCTGCGTGGGGATGACACCTGTTTTGCGAAATGTAGTGGTAGGCAAAGGGTTCCTGCGGCCTATGTGGTGATAACACCTTTTCGATAAAAAAGTGATGGAAAATTTCCTTTTGGGATGCATTTAAGCATCTATTATCAAAAAAGGAAATATGAAAACCATTAAGTTTTTTGTTTACATGATGGCATCCGAAAATAATCGGATCTTATATATTGGGGTAACGAATGGATTAAAGCGACGAGTTGAAGAGCACCAGTTAAATCTGAAAAGGGGATTTACATGGAAATACAATGTGAAAAAGCTCGTTTATTTTGAGCCATTCTGCTATGTTGAGGATGCTATTAACAGGGAGAAACAGCTAAAAAAATGGAATCGTGAATGGAAAGATAACCTGATCATTAAAAGTAACCCTGATTTCCACGACCTCACATCAACTATCCAATCGAACATTTGATCAAACAGGTGTCATCCCCGCGGAGGTTGGTGAAGTGACTCTTGGCCGACCACCAAACTTGGCAAAACAGGTGTCATCCCCGCGGAGGCGGGGACCCCGTCCCTGACCACGAAATTATGGAGGTGTACGTTCTAATAGTCGTAGTAAAGATTCCTCAGCGAGTTCCTCACCCCAAACGTCACCCACAGGCTATGATTGGTGCCGGCCTCTGAGACTTGATTGCGATCTGATAAGGTGAGGAAAATGTTGAGCAATGATGCGGGGTTGAGCAGGTAGGAGGCGGTAATGGTTTTGTATGTCAGGGTGGTGGCTAATCCCTGGCCGATATAATTGCCGAGTTCGTTAACGTGGTTTTCGTAGGAGATAAAGATATCCTGGCCCCAGTTCTGACCGTTATAGTTGGCCCCGAATTTCATCAGGCTATATCGGCCTTCAATGGTTAAGCGATTCCATTTCACGCGCGCAAAGTTCACCCATTCCACAAAGTTGGCACCCAGTGGATGCGCTAACGGTTGACCGAGATGTCCGTAATTTTCCTTCGTCGACCAGTGGGAAAAGGTGTATGGGCGGGCGAAGTTGAGCTCGGACTGCAAGAATATAGCACTGGGGGTGAGTTTCGGCGTTTTGTGACGGGTGACGAGTGACGGGTGACTGCTTTCTGGAGACTGAAGACTGGAGACTGAAGACTGAGAAGCCGGTGACAGGTGACGAGTGACCGGTGACGATTTATGCAAAGTGAGGTACGTTTTAGCGCCTATTTGTCCGGCAAACTTATTTCCCCAGTATCCGTCGCGTGCCTTTATGTGGGAGATGGGAAAATCGTCGAGCGTGAATTGTCCGTACAGATAGGTTTCATCGAAGAAACGGTAGGAAAGGTTCACGGCGGCGATGGCATTGTCGGGCGAGCCGAGTGTCCATTCCACTGGCCGGAGGAAGATTACGGGATTGAGGTACGATACTTCGAATCCACGGTTGTGGAGGCTATCGCGTCCCTGCCAGACAATCCCCTCGAACAAACCCAGTTCCAATCGGTTGGTGATGGAGTAGGAGAGGTAGTGAAAGGCACCGTACTTTTTCTGATAAGAACCCATGGCCCCATCGAAAAAATTATTATCCGCAAATTCGGTCCACAGATTGGTATAATGTATGCGCCAGAGTTTGGTGTCGATCCGAAAATAGGGTGAATTGCGGGCATTGTCGGAGAGCATCATCGACCGGTATCCGTTGCCGAAAAAATTCTTGCCTGTGCCGGCCTCAAACGTGAAATATTTACTGGCCTTGTATCGCACCCAGGCGGTGGCATAGCTGTGTTCGTAAATCCCATTGGTCACTAAAACGGAACCCTGTCCGGGCATCCCGCCATACACGCTCGCCAGTGAATCCAGGAATCGTGGCGGCATGATTTGCGCCTCGTAGTAGCTTGAATAAAACTCGAATGTAGGCACAAAAGTCTTCAGTCTGCAGTTTTCAGTCTTCAGTCTTTCGTCTTCCGTGTCACGCGTCACGTGTTCCGATTGTTTTCCGTCTTCAGTCTTCAGGTCGATCTTTCCATAGACCTGAAAGCCCCTCACATTCAGCCAGGTATTCTTCGGGATATTGTTCGTGCGCCCGAGCTCGCAGTCGAACAGGGGGTCAGCGGTAATCAGGTACCCCGGTCGCTTAATGAGCACCAGGTTCTCCTGGAATACCTTGTCGTATAGCTTGTTGACCCATTTTTTCGATGAGATGCCGGATTTTGGCAAGTCGGGTATCCGGGTAAAAAAGTAGAGGTCGCGAATGGACGAATGATTTAATGTATCGGTAAATTTTCTTGTAGGGGAGGACCCGCGAGTCCTCCCTTCTTCACCCAAGCTCCACCCTTCTTCACCAAGCGTTCCGGTACGTAAATATTCATAATGCCTCAGGTCCTGTGCCGCCAAAGAGCCAGCGAACAGTATCAAAATCAGCAGGATGAGGTATCGTTTGATTCGTAAATAATTTGATCGTTTCATTCGATAATAATTAAATTTTCAAGTCCCTTTGGCTCACACTCACGGAGTCCTCAAAAATTTTCGCTGACCGGGTTTAAAGCGAAAAGTAGTCTATATTTCCCACCTTCTTCCGGTAAATCCCTTTAACATCTACGATCAGACCGTTGGGCCTGAGCCACTTCTGAAAATCGGCTTCTGTAAGTCCGAGGTATTCCCTGTGCGATACCGCGATAATCACCGCGTCGAATTCGTGCTGTGCGGCATTGGCATCCCACGATTTATCTATATCGATATTGTATTCGCGTTTGACCTCTGCGGCATCGGCATGCGGATCGACCACTGTTACTGACACCTGGTACGATTGCAGCTCGCGGATCAGGTCGGCCACGCGGGTATTTCGTATATCTGAAATATCCTCCTTGAAAGTAAATCCGAGTACAAGAATTTTTGACTGTCTGATATCCACCTCTTTAGATAGGAGCCGCTTTACGGTTTGCTTGGCAACATAAAAGCCCATTGAGTCGTTGACATACCGGCCGGCGAGAATTACGTGTGGGTGGTAGCCGAGCTTTTGTGCCTTGTAGGTGAGGTAATACGGATCGACGCCGATGCAGTGTCCGCCGACGAGTCCGGGAGAGAATTTCAGAAAATTCCATTTGCTGCCGGCTGCTTCGATGGCTTCATACGTGTTGACGCCCATCTTGTTACAAATTATAGACAGTTCATTCATGAGAGCGATGTTCAGATCGCGCTGGGTATTTTCGATGATTTTGGCGGTTTCGGCCACCTTGATGGATGACACGGGATATACGCCGGCTGTGACGACCAGACTGTACAGTTCGGCCATGGTTTGAGAAGACACCTCATCGCATCCGGAGGTAACTTTTACTGTATTTTCGAGCTGATGAACGTGATCGCCCGGGTTGATCCTCTCCGGACTGAACCCGCATTTAAAATCGCTGATATATTTTAATCCCGATGCCTGTTCCAGGATGGGGATGCACTCTTCCTCGGTGCATCCGGGATAAACCGTTGATTCATAGATTACCAGATCCCCTCTTTTTAATGCATGGCCCACAGTTCCGGTGGCTGAACGCAGCGCATCGAGCTTGGGAACATTATGATCGTCGACCGGAGTAGGTACGGCAATGATGAATATTCGCGCTGTTTTGAGCACATCCACGAGGGTAGTGAATTCGGCCGATATCCCCTTGAATTTTTCCGGAGCGCTCTCGCCCGACGGATCCACTCCTTTTCTTAGGGTTGCAACGCGTTCATTGTTAACGTCGTAACCTATTACCGACATCTTTTTGCCAAAAGCCAGCACCAGGGGCAGTCCGACATATCCCAGGCCGATAACAGCTAACGCACCACGGTGTTTCAGAAGATCTTCTACGAGAGGGGTCATTGCGTACAGAATTTAAACGTAAATATAATAAATAGGTTCGCTTCGCTGCGTGTTAAGAAGGTCCTGCTCAATTCCGTTGTGTGCGACGGGGTCCCCGCCTCCGGCTTCGCCTCCGCGGGGATGACAACTCTGACGAGGGTGCCTTTTATTAGTGAGGCCTCAACTGGCATAGTTAGTGAGCGCAGCGAACCTATTTGCCCTGCCGTATGGCGTGTGCAACTTCGATCGCCGCCCTTGCTGCGCCTATTCCAAACCCTCTGCCTTCCAGTATTTCAGCATAGCTCTTCGTGTGCAGATCGGTAAATCCCTCGCTGAAATCCAGCAGTTCTTCGTTGATGGTGAGCTGTCGAAACGTACGTTGACCTTTTTCGCGAATGCCGGTCGGGAGATCATTTTCATCTATCGAGAGATACCATTCCACATCGGCATTTTGGAGAGTCAGTTCGCCCCGGGCCTTATCGGACTGATATAAGAGCACTTTGCTTTGATCTGGTGCGCCAAAAAGTGATATCAGCAGATCGAAGAAGTGTATGCCGATATTGGTGGCGATACCGCCGGATTTCGATTCATCGCCTTTCCAGGAGTGGTGATACCACGATCCGCGGGGAGTGATATAGGTGAGTTTTACTTTTGGTCGCCGGGCAAAGTTGAATTCGCGGCCTGTAACAGCTTGATGCAACCTGAGTTGAAGGATGTTCCAGATGCGTTTGCCGGTCTCGCGCTCAAACTGTTCGAGGGTATCAATGTTCCACGGATTGAGGACAAGCGGTTTTTCGCAAATGGCATCGGCGCCGGAACGAAGGGCCCAGCGGATATGTGCATCGTGGAGGTAATTGGGGGAGCATATCGAGACAAAATCCAATGATGGCGGATTGCGGCGGAGCTTATCGACATGACGATCGAACCGCTCAAATTCGGTAAAAAAATCGGCCTTGGGAAAATACTGGTCGAGAATCCCCACATTATCGTGCGGATCCAGGGCGCAGAGGAGATTATTTCCGGTTTCCCTGATGGCTTTCAGGTGGCGGGGAGCAACAAACCCGGCGGCACCGATCAGCGCGAAGTTGTTCATTTTTTTCAGGTATAGTTGAGCAAAGATAACGATCCAATGTTTGTTACAAAGGCTTGTTAAATACAAGATCCTGTAATGTTAACGTATCATGCTGATGAAAAGTGTTAAAGTGATACTTTTGCGCCATGGGATTTTTCCGCAATAACAATACCGACTTTTCTGATTTTTCCGCCATCGGTACCGACCTGCACTGCCATGTTTTGCCTGGCATGGATGATGGTGCCGCAACGATGAGCGAATCGTTAAAGATGCTCAGTGAGATGGCCAGGCTGGGTTTTACAAAGATTATTGCCACGCCGCATGTTATATCGACTTTGTACCCCAACACGAAAGAACAGATTTTGGGGCAGTTATCGCATTTGCAGGAGGTGCTTGAAGAAAGGCAGAAGGCAGAAGGCAGAGGGCTCAAGGAAAGGCTCAAGGCTCAAGGCTCAGGGCTCAAGGAAGGGGATAAGGCACAAGGCGCAGGGCTCAAGATAGAGATAGAGGCGTCGGGGGAGTATCATATGGATGGGGAGCTGATTGGGTTGGTGGAAAAGGGTGAGGTGATACCGTTTGGGAAGAGGAATTATCTGCTGATTGAATTGCCGTGGTCGAAGCCCTGGTTTTCGTATGAAGAGGTTCTCCGTGAGATACAAGCCGCCGGATATAAGCCGATCATTGCACATCCGGAACGATATTCCTGGCTGATGGGGAACATGAAATTGTATCAGAAGTTAATCGATCTGGGCATGTTTTTTCAGCTAAATCTGAATTCGCTCAATGGAATTTACGGATTTCCGGCCCGGATGGCGGCGAATTCGCTGATTGATGCGGGCATGATCAGCTTTACGGGCTCCGATGCGCATTACATGGGTCACGTTAATGAGCTTCCGAAAGTGTTGCATAACAAGCATTTCGTCAAGCTCATGCATAGCGGCAGACTGCTGAACAGCGAACTTTGAAATTCAATATCAGCCGAATTATTGTACTTTTGAATCTATGAATTTTGCCAGAAGAGTTACGCGCGTTGTGAATATCGGAGGGGTGCCGCTGGGCGGGACTTATCCCGTCAGGGTGCAGACAATGACCAATTTGCCCACGTCGGATATCGACGGTCAGGTGGAGCAGATTCGTCGCGCTGTTGCCGCCGGTGCTGAGTATATCAGGATAACAACACCGACACTTGCAGATGTTGAGTGGTTGAGGAAGATCAAAGAAAAGATAAATGAGCATCCGGAAGCATTCGTTGTCAGCGACGGGGTCCCCGCCTTGCGAAATGCCGTGGTCAGCGACGGGGTCCCCGC
>CAILAQ010000062.1 GCA_903832165.1 uncultured Bacteroidota bacterium
CGTTATGACACTGAAAGGTACGGCCAATAAGTCGTTACTGCTTCTTCTCCTTGTAATACTCGGTGCAACCTATACCTGGACCCTGTTTTTCAACAACCCGAATCCGGAAGTAATGCCGCCTGCTTTGTTAACTTATATGATACTCGGTGCCCTTGGTGGCTTTATCATGGCGATGGTAGTTACATTCCGGCCGCAGACAGCTCCCTGGGCGGCACCGATTTATGCGGTTCTTGAAGGGTTGTTTCTGGGTGCGATATCCGCATTTTTCGAATTCAAGATGCCGGGTCTGGTTATGCAGGCAGCCGGATTAACCTTTCTTACGCTGTTTGTGATGCTGTTTTTATATCGCAGCGGGATTATCAAGGTAACCGATAAATTCAGGATGGGTGTTTTTGCTGCAACCGGAGGCATCGCACTGCTTTACCTGGTGAGTTTTATCGTGAGCCTGTTTGGTGTCAGCCTGCCATGGCTGCACGGCAACGGAATGCTCAGCATCGGTATCAGTGTGGTTATTTGCGGGGTAGCAGCCCTTAACCTGGTTCTGGATTTTGATTTTATTCACCAGGGATCAGAAAACCGTTTGCCGAAATTCATGGAATGGTATGGTGCTTTCGCATTGATGGTCACATTAGTATGGCTATATCTTGAGATATTACGGTTATTAGCCAAGATCAGCAGCCGTAATTAATTTTCTAACGGATTATCCAGGTTGAAACTCATTGAGATAACCTCCGGAAATTTCCGCACCTTTCACGATGTGGGGCGCATCCTTTACCGGGATGATCCGAATTGGACTGCCCCCCTGGATATGGAGGTGGAGAATGTTTTTACCCCTTTGAAAAATAATTTGTTTTCGCATGGGGAGGCAATTCGCTGGGTGCTTCAGGATGATGCGGGCATTTTAATTGGCCGCGTTGCTGCATTTATAGATCATCACAAAGCGGATAAATCTCAGGTTCCGGCTGGAGGTATTGGTTTTTTCGAATGCATCTGCGACAAGGTTGCTTCTTTCACTTTGTTTGAGGTCGCCTGCAAGTGGTTAAAGCAGAGGGGCGCAGTTGCTATGGACGGAAGTATCAACTTTGGTGAGAATTTTTCCAACTGGGGGGTGCTGGTTGAGGGATTCATGAAGCAGGGTTATGGAATGCCTTACAACAAACCCTATTATCAGAAATTATTTGAGGATTACGGCTTCAAGGATTACTTCCAGCAGTTTTCATACCATATAGATATTGCAGGACAGTTGCCGGAGCGGATGGTGAAGTTCTCTGAATACCTGGCATCAAGGCCCGGATATACTTTTGAGCATCTGGATAAGAGTAATATACAGAAATATGTGCGTGACCTGGTGGAAGTGGTTAACCTTACCTGGTCAAACTATCTCGAAGGATTTGATCCTTTCAGGGAAAGCGATCTTGATGCAATCATCAGAGATGCCAAGCCTGTTTTGATTGAAGAGTTTATCTGGTTTGCCTATAAAGACGGGAAGCCTGTCGGGGTAGTGGTGGCTTTTCCAGATGTCAATCAGCTGCTTGCCCATTTCAATGGTCGCCTGAATTTTTGGAAAGCGCTGAAATTCATGTGGCTGAAAAGCCGGAAAACTATAACGCGTAACCGTGTGCTGATGGCGGGCGTGATTCCTGAATATCAGAATTCAGGTGTGATAGCCGCACTGTTCCTTCAATTTGTCCGTGCAACGAAGAAGAAAAACTGGTATAAGGAGATCGAATTGTCGTGGGTGGGAGATTATAATCCGAGAATGAGGAAGGTGTATGAGCAGATCGGTGCAGTTCCGATGAAGAAACATATCACCTATCGATATATGATAGATACGTCGGTGCCGTTTGCCCGCTTTACCAATGAGGGTGGAAACAGCAGCCTTCGAAAGGATTACATTAAAAAAGATCAAGAAAATCTTTCTGATGTTTGATAAACAGGAAAAAGTACTTATCTTTGCGTCCCCTAAAGTAATGGTGAAATGAAAAAAGATATTCATCCGAAGAATTACAGAATGGTGGTCTTTAAAGACCTATCAAATGAGTATACGTTTATAACACGGTCTACTGTTGCAACCCGTGAAAAGATTGAACTTGACGGCGTTGAGTATCCGCTGGTCAAAATTGAAATTTCGAACACTTCACATCCTTTCTTTACCGGTAAGGTGAAACTGCTCGATATGGCCGGCCGTGTTGATAAATTCAACCGCCGCTTTGCAAAACACGTCGAGAAAAAAGCGCAGAAGTAATTCTGACGATATAAACCCAAAGCCCCGGCACGGGGCTTTTTTTTGCTTAAATAGTGGGAATCAAATTGGGAAACAACTTATTTTTTGATTTCGGTGAGGACGATAATGACTTTGTACCTCTTTTGTCGGATGGCAATGAGGAAGAATTAAGTGTTGTCGACATTCCGGAATTGCTGCCAATATTGGCATTGCGCAATACCGTTCTGTTCCCGGGAGTAGTCATTCCTATCACCGTAGGCCGTGATAAATCTATCAGGCTTGTTAAGGAAGCTTATAAAAATGGCACTTCGATAGGGGTTGTCGCTCAAACAGATACAACCATTGAAGATCCCGAAGTCAGTGACCTGAACCGTGTAGGCACGATGGCTTCCATTGTCAAGATTTTGAATATGCCGGATGATACCACTTCGGTAATCATTCACGGAAAGCGTCGTTTTCATCTCGATGAGATCACCGCAAAGGAGCCTTTTCTGCAGGGACGTGTAACCCCGTTGTCGGATATTAAGCCAGCTGATAAACCCCAGGAATTTGAAGCGATCATTGGAACCATTAAAGATTTGGCTCTTAAGATCGTACAATATTCATCAAACGTTCCACAGGAAGCCAGCTTTGCCATCAAGAATATTGAAGGCGCCGGGTTCCTGGTGAATTACCTGTGCTCAAACTCTGATCTTGGTATGGCCGAGAAACAGGAACTGCTGGAAATCGATAACATCCGCGACCGTGCGGTCCGTTTGCTCGAGCATCTGTCGCTGGAATTTCAGAAACAAAAGCTGAAGAAAGATATCCAGAGCAAGGTGAAACTCGAGATAGATCAGCAGCAGCGTGAATATCTGCTTAATCAGCAGATGAAAACCATTCAGGATGAACTCGGCGGAAGCCCGTTCGAACAAGAAGTGGAAGAGGTGCGGCAGCGGGCCGAAACCAAGAACTGGTCGGCCGAGGTGGCTAAAGCCTTTTTGCGTGATATCGAGAAACTGGAGCGAATAAACCCCGCTTCTGCCGAATATTCAGTGCAGCTCAATTATCTGGAAGTGATGCTCGACCTGCCATGGAACGATGTATCAGTGGATAATTTCGATCTGCGCAGGGCAAAACGGATCCTTAACCAGGACCATTCCGGTTTGGATCAGGTGAAAGAACGCATACTTGAACATCTTGCCATACTCAAGCTGAAAGGCGACATGAAAGCGCCGATCCTTTGCCTTTATGGCCCTCCCGGGGTTGGAAAGACTTCCCTCGGCAAATCGATCGCACGCGCTCTCAATAGAAAATATGTCAGAATGTCCCTCGGCGGACTGAAAGATGAATCTGAGATCCGCGGACACCGAAAGACTTATATCGGTGCCATGCCTGGCCGTATTATACATTATATACGGCGTGCCGGAACTTCAAACCCGGTATTTGTTCTGGATGAAATCGATAAGGTAGGAAATGATTTTCGCGGAGATCCCGCATCAGCCCTGCTTGAACTTCTTGATCCTGAGCAGAACAGCAGCTTCTACGATAATTTTCTTGAGATGGAATACGACCTTTCCAAGGTCCTTTTCATTGCCACTGCCAATAATCCGGGGACCATCAGTGCAGCATTGCGCGACAGAATGGAAATGATTGAAATATCAGGATATGTGGTGGAGGAAAAAGTTGATATCGCTGTTAAGCACCTGGTTCCAAAGCAATTGACTGATCACGGCCTGGCAGCCGACAAGTTTGTTTTTCCGAAGGAGACGCTTGAATATATTATTGAACATCATACCCGCGAATCCGGGGTTAGAAGTCTGGATAAGAAGATTGCCAAAGTTGTTCGCCAGCTGACCAAAAAGGTGGCTATGGGCGAAATTCTTCCGAAAGAAGTGGCAGTTGAGCGCATGAAGGATTATTTAGGGTATCCCGAAGTTCTCCGCGATGAATATCAGGGCAATGAGTTTGCCGGAGTGGTTACAGGTCTGGCCTGGACCGAAACCGGCGGACAGATATTATATGTTGAGACCAGCCTGAGCAAGGGCAAGGGTAATTTAACGCTGACCGGCAATCTGGGCGAAGTAATGAAAGAATCAGCGATTTTGGCTCTGGAATATTTGAAAGCCCATGCTACCAAGCTGCAACTGCCTGAAAATGTGTTTGAACACTGGAATGTACACATCCATGTTCCCGAAGGGGCGATACCAAAAGACGGCCCATCTGCCGGTGTTACCATGGTCACCTCATTAGCTTCTGCTTTTACACAGCGAAAAGTGAAACCTTTCCTCGCAATGACCGGCGAAATTACATTGCGTGGCAGGGTAATTCCTGTGGGCGGTGTCAAGGAGAAGATTCTTGCAGCCAAGAGGGCATCCATCAAGGAGATCATCCTGGCCGAAGAAAACCGGAACGATATTCAGCAGATCAAGGCTAAATATTTAAAAGGGTTAACTTTCCACTATGTAAGAACCATTCAGGATGTCCTGAACCTTGCATTGATGAAGCAGAAGATTAAAGATCCTCTTAATATAGAATGACTTGCCGATCCATTGGCGCAAAATACTGCCAAATGACACATTATCCGGACTGCAGTTCTTCCAGCTCTTCCGGTACGGATCGGTTTTTCTTATCAGCATAATTTTACCTCGCGCCGGGCTATCGAAGGATCAGGTAGGTGTGTACGAAGCATTCCTCTTCTTTGCGGGAATCGTTTCATTTTTCTGGCTCACCGGATTGATTCAGGCGTTGCTGCCGCTGGCGGCGAAGAATGGTGACGAGTTACGAGTGACAAGTGACTCCAGATCGAAAGTCACCAGTCACCAGTCTCCAGTCACCAGTCACCAGTCCCCAGTCCCCAGTCACCTGTCACCTGTCACCTCTTCGTCACCTGTCACCCGTCACCCGTCACTGGAGTTTTTCAACTCCTTCCTCCTTCTGACCCTCTTCTCGCTCCTCGCCGCGGGCACAATTGTCCTTGCCTCCCCATTGCTCGGCCAGCTGCTCGGCCAGGGATTTCCGCCGGAAATCGTTTGGTTGGTAGTGCTTTATCTGGTTTTATTTGCACCATCAACGCTTGTGGAATATTGGTATGTAATTGCCAATGAGACCAAAAATCTGGTCAGGTATGGTGTCATAGCGTTTACCCTGCAGATATTGTTGGTGGGTATACCGGTGATTATGGGCCTGGGTGTAAAAGGTGCGATCTGGGGAATGATTGCTGCCGGAGGTTTCCGAATGATCTGGCTGATCGTTATCCTGGTAAGGAATGGTGATTTCCAGATATCATTTCCATTCTGGAAGAATTATCTGCTGTTGGGAACGCCAATACTGATGAGCGTTTTGCTTAGCGGATCGGCGCAGTATGTGAGTGGAATGATCGTTTCTGCAAAGTTTGATTTTGCTGAATTTGGCATATTCCGATATGGTGCAAGGGAGTTGCCGCTGGTGGCCCTTCTGGCACATGCACTAAGCAATGCCATGGTTCCCGTAATATCACGTGACGGGCCGGCAGCAGGATTGAAACAGCTACGGGAACGCAGCAGCCGGATGGCCTCCTGGATGTTTCCGCTGACTATTGGACTGGTTTTGGCTGCCTACCTTCTTTTTCCAGCAGTATACGGAATGAATTACCTGGAAAGTGCCGGTGTGTTTAATTTGTTCCTGTTGCTGATAACCAGCAGGCTGTTATTCCCACAGACAGTTCTTGTTGCTTTTAAAAAGACCAGAATCCTCATGATTATTGCGCTTCTGGAGCTGATCTTAAATGTTGGTCTCAGCCTGTTGCTTGTACGGATTTGGGGAATCCGGGGTGTTGCACTGGCCACAGTTATTGCCTACTTTTTCGAGCGTGCTGCCCTAATGACTTATACTCGCGTGGTGATTGGTATCCCGGCTGACCAGTATATGGATGTGCGGAAACACTTTTCCTGGTCGGCTATCCTGCTGGCAGCCTACCTTTTGGCAGAGCTGGTGATCTATCCTCTGATGCGAGGATAATAGATTGAATTTATTTATATTTACGTAATGACACCTCGACCGAATATTACGAATACCCAGCGGCTGATTATTCTGGGAGTCACAATTCTGGTGGCCGGACTTGCGATCTGGTTCTTTTCCAATATCGTACTATTCATACTGATCTCCTTTGTGATTTCCATGATCGGGGAGCCACTGGTGAATCTTCTACAAAAAATTCATTTACGCAAATGGCATTTTCCCAGAGCATTGAGTTCATTTGTGGTATTACTTCTATTCTGGGCACTCGTGCTGCTGTTTTTCTTTACTTTTATTCCATTGCTGGCCAATGAATTGCGGTATTTATCCAATATTGATATTACCAATATCCTCACCGACCTGGGCAAGCCAATTGGTAAAATAGAGAAGTTTATGACCGACTTCGGTCTTTCGGAAGAGGGATTCTCTCTGCAGGCCTGGGCCACAAATTCATTCCGGTCATCCCTGGGATTTGTTAAGATATCGGAGATGCTGTCTGATTTTGCCGGATTGATCGGGAGTATTTTCGTTACGGTTCTGTCAGTATCCTTTATTACCTACTATTTCATGAAAGAATCGCGCCTGTTTGAGGATGGCGTGGTCATGTTTTTTCCTGAAGAAAAAGAGCCGCACATCCGTCATGCCATCAATTCAATCAGCGATTTACTGAAGAGATATTTTATCGGGGTGCTGCTGCAGTCCACTTTTGTAGGGATATTGATCACGATCGGGTTGTCCATTGTTGGATTAAAATTCAGTGATGCTGCCACTATTGCGCTTATTGCTGCCGTTCTTAACGTAATCCCATATGTAGGGCCTTTTATCGGCAGTTTGATGGCTGTTGCTATCGGAACAGCAGTCAGTATGCCCATGGAGATTGCTACCGAACTGGTGCCGAGGATAATCTATATTCTGCTTGTCATGGAGAGCACTAAAGTTATTGATAACGCTATCTTCCAGCCGCAGATTTTCTCCCGGTCTGTTAAGGCCCATCCGTTGGAGATCTTTCTGATTATTCTGATAGCTGCCACCATAGGAGGAGTTATTGGTATGCTGATCGCCATACCGGCCTATACGGTACTTCGCGTGATCGGCAAGGAGTTTTTTACTCAGAGCAAGCTGATTCAGAGGATTACGACGGGAATATAGAGGGTAGAGATTCGAGGGCCAGTGTTGAATGCTGGAATTACAAAGTCAAGTATATGCCGTGGTTTGGGGGAAGATCATTTGCATAATTCCATGGTCAGGGAAGAGGTCTCTCATGAAATTTCGTGGTCAGGGACGGGGTCCCCGC
>CAILAQ010000063.1 GCA_903832165.1 uncultured Bacteroidota bacterium
CTCCGGAACATACCCGGTCCGATGTTCTCAGGACAATAAGGAAGCCTGGATTCGATAAATTTCTTGAATTGAAATCGGTTTTCGACCGCGTCAATGAAAAGAATAGTCTCAGGCAGGAATTGATCCCCTATTTTATTTCAAGCCATCCAGGCTGCACAGTAGAAGATATGGCTGAATTTGCCGCAGAAACAAAATCGTTGAATCTGAGAACTGAACAGGTTCAGGATTTCACTCCCACCCCAATGACTCTTGCATCTACTATGTTTTATACAGGAATGGATCCTTATTCGCTTAAGCCGGTTTATGTCGCCACAGATCCATCTGAAAAGCTGCTTCAGCGAAGTTTTTTCTTCACAACCATTCCGGAAGAGAAGCAAAAGATTACAATGGCACTGAAAAAGATCCATCGCGAGGACCTTGGTCCAAAGATTTTCGGCTCCCATACGTTAAAACATGTTAAAGGAAAACCTACCGGTCGTCATAATAAATAAATTCGGTCCCTAAAACCGAAACTTATGAAATTGATTCATGCATTCGCAGCGACTACCTTATCAATGAGTCTGATTTATTGCCAAACAGTTTCTGCTCAGGATGGGATTGCAGAAAGGGCAAAGAAAATTCATCTGGAAGTATATACCGTTGACTCGCACAATGATACTCCGATGAGCTTCGGTGATCCCAACTTCGATATGGGACAAAAACATGACTACAAAAATGGTGGCAGCCGGATGGATTTCCCCAGAATGAAAGAAGGGGGATTGGATGGTGCTTTTTTTGCCGTGTTCACCGGACAGGGTCCGTTGACAGAGGAAGGCCGGCAGAATGCATACAAGCGAACAAAAGCCACTTTCGATAACATATACAAAACTGCCGCATTACATGCTGATATGGCGGGCATTGCAATTTCACCACACGACGGTTACCGATTAAATAAGGAAGGAAAACTGTCGATGTTCATTGGAGTGGAAAACGGATATCCTATAGGTTTGGATATTAGCCGCGTGCAGGAGTTTTACAATCTGGGTACCCGCTACATTACCCTTTGTCATTCCAAGAACAATGACATCTGTGACTCCTCGACCGATAAAACCGGCCCCCTTTATAATGGGCTCAGTGACTTCGGTAAACTTATAGTACCTGAAATGAACCGTCTGGGGATTATGGTTGATGTTTCACACATGTCCGATAAATCATTTGCAGACGTTATTGCCCTAAGCAAGACTCCAATAATTGCATCACACAGTTGTGCAAGAGCTTTATGTGATAATCCCAGAAACATGAATGACGACATGCTTGTAAAGCTCGCACAAAACAACGGGGTGATCCAGATGTGCATCCTTTCTGCTTATGTAAAAAGTCCTGAACCTAACCCGGCAAGAGATTCATCAGAAGCATCAATACGTCTGAAATTCGGAGACTGGTCAAAATTATCTCCAGAAGATCAGAAGATTGCCCGTGCAGAATTAACGGCACTGCGTAAGAAATTTCCAGAAAAACTGGCCACCGTTTCTGACATGGTTGACCATATCGATCATATAGTTAAAATCGCAGGAATCGATCACGTTGGTGTGGGAACTGATTTCGACGGCGGCGGCGGTCTGGCTGATTGC
>CAILAQ010000064.1 GCA_903832165.1 uncultured Bacteroidota bacterium
TGAAACCTGAAACCTGAAACCCAAGTTTCAATCTAAATCAGAACAAAAATCAAAAGCCATGAACTTAATAAACCCAAAGTACTCAAAGTTTGCCTTGGTGCGCGAAATGTTGGAAACCTCTGAGGTAGCAAGAAAGTTCGATCCTGCTGTAGCTGCATCCTTTGCTGAAAAGGCAAAAGCCAAAAAGGGACTTTTCCTCACTGGTGAAGGCAGCAGCCGGATTTTTCCGGCTAAAAGGGCGATGTACGACAACCTGAAATGGGGTGGTTCCATACCGATTTTTACCGAAGGATCAACCCAGGCAATCGAATATAAACTGGCTGATCTTGCTGTATTCGGAGCCTCAAACTCGGGACAGACCAAAGAAGTGATCCGCCTGTTCATGAAATTGCAGGAGGAGAAGCACGATGCACTTTTCGGGTTAACCGCAAATCATGGAACAAAGCTTGCCAGCCTTGCTCACCAGACGCACGTCCTGAATTGTGGCAAGGAAGATGCTGTTGCTGCAACCAAATCAGTAATCGAGCAGGGGCTCTTCTATGATGCTGTCCTTCGCCAGATGATGGGTAAATGCAATTGTGGCTTCGACGAACTGCCGGAACATATCGAGGCTGCTCTTACACTCGAAATTGATCCGGAAATTGTTCAGGCAGCAATGAGTGCCGACATGATTTACTTTGCCGGCCGAAATAATGGCGTAGTAGAGGAACTCACGCTAAAAACCAACGAAATCACCCGCAAGAAATCGGACTTCCTCGAAGGTACCTATGCCGTTCACGGCATTGAAGAGGTAATGGACAAAAATGAGGTTGTAATCATCGTGGAGCCATTTGTGAGCGAAGAGGAGAAATTCATGGAATGCCTCGTAAAAGGCGTTGGAATGAAGGTCATTGCGATCTCCTCACATCAAACCTCCTTCCCAACAATTATCATTCCTGATGGTGGCAGAATGTCATCTTATGTTGAGCTGGCTGCAGGCTGGAATTTACTGGTTGATATCGGGTTAGCTCTTGGTATTGATCTCGACAAACCGGTTCGTGCACGCAAGATCGGTAACGAGTTTATTATTTAGTCCGCAGTCTTCAGTTGGCAGTCGAAGAATATTGTAGGGGACGACCAGCGTGTCGTCCCTTTTATATTTAGTGTCGTCCTATTTTTATAAGACAGAATTCAGGATCAGCGCCAGCAGCACGATCGTCAGGAATACATTGGTAAGGATGAATACCGTTCTGAGCATTTTTTCAGAATTAGTTCTGAAAAGGATCAGATAGAAGAACCCTATAAAAACAACATTCATGATCCCGAGTGTGATGAACAGCCAGGCTTGAAGGTCCATCCCGAATAGTGGTGCCATCAGGAGGAAAATCAGAGAGATCATCATCCACCAGAAAACCAGCCGTTTAATCTGAGTTTCATCCATCCGTTGCTTAAGTGTTGAAAACCCCGCGGCCTCATATTCTTTTCCATAGCGGATAATAAGCAGCCAAAAATGCGGCATCTGCCACAGGAACATCAGGGTAGCAATAAAAAGAATATTCGGATGCGAAACAGGACCGCCGGCAGCTGTCCAGCCGATCAGTGGCGGAATGGCTCCAACAAGGCCGCCGGGGAGGATGGCAAATGAGCTTATGGGTTTAAGCGGAGTGTATATTCCATTATACAGGAAAATAGTCAGCAGTCCGAGTAAAACAGGTATTAGTCCGGTTTCCGCCAAAATCAGCGAGCCGCCGAGGCAAAAACCGATACCGATGATCAGGGCTGAGCCCGGCGAAATCTTTCCTGATGGAATTGGCCGCTGTCTTGTCCGGTTCATCAGCGCATCGCGCTTCCATTCCTGCATCTGGTTGAGCGCTGCTGACCCGCCGGCCAGGCAAAAAACCCCTGCAACCAGAAAGAGTATATCGGATCCCTTATTACCCCTGTAAAGATAATATCCGGCCACAGATGAAAGCGTGACGGCAAGCGAAAGCTTATATTTAATCAGTTTAAAGACAGGTGACATAATTCCCATCGGAATTATTTGCCGGTCAGGGTTTTGAGGTAATCAATGATCTGGACAATCTGCGCATCGCTGAGCTTTTCGCGGTATTGCTGCATGATACCCTTATTGAATCCTTTTACTACATCTTTACCCGGATCGATGATTGAAGTTGTGAGATATGCATCGTTAACTTCCATGTCGATTTCTTTTCCGTCGGATATTACCAAATGCTTTTTACCATAAATTCCCTGAAAAGTTGGTCCCACTAATTTGGCTCCATCGAGGGAATGACAAGCTATGCAACCGGTGTTTTTCAAAAGGGTGAGCCCCTCGGGGTCAGGAATATTTCCAGTGGCCGGAAGGGAATCCAGCCAATGGGTAAATTCAGATACTTCCACCACTTTAGCTTTCGTGTTCATGCCCGAATGCTGTAATCCGCAATAGCTGGTACAGAAGATATCATAATCGCCCTTGAATTTGGGGATAAACCAGAGATAGTTTTTATATCCGGGGATCACATCCTCTTTCACGCGGAAAGCCGGAATGAAAAAACCGTGATTCACATCGACCGAATGGAGGTTCATCTTGACTGCCTTATCAACGGGCAGAACCAGGATTTTCGAAATTTTTCCGTTTCCATAATCAAAAGACCATTCCCACATCCGGCCGATTGCAGTCACCTGCATGGCATTTGCCGGCACCTTGCGCATGGGCGCATAACCTTTCCAACCATAGACAAATATCACCATAACCAGGATCAGCGGGATCGCTGTCCAGATGATCTCAAGGGTTACACTTCCCGTAAATTGTTTGGCCGGCTGGTTCTTTTTTCGATTATACCGGAACACAGTCCATATCATGAATGCTGTTATTCCAACAGTAAAGAATACCGCAATCCACAGGATCAGCATAAAGGACCGGTCGACACCGGCGGCTAAATTGGATGCACCTTCAAACATAGCTTTGACTGCGTTTTAGCGAAATGAATAATCAAAAAAGAGAAGAACAATAACCAGCACATAAACCACGAAAACTGCGGCTACCATAATCCTGGTAAACATGCTTTCGTATTTCAGATGCATAAAATAAGTGAGCACCGTGGTGCCTTTTATTGAAGCAACCAGAAGCGCAACAGCCACAGATAAAGCACCAAGGTGAAATTCAGCCATCGCTACTGAAATAGCGGTAAGTGTTAACAGGATTGTCAGCACGGTACCGTGCGACATGTAGCTCGAGATATGATGTTTTTCAGTTGACATAATTCAGGGTTTCGGGTGTCGGGTATCAGGTAATAAGGTACATCATTGGGAAAAGGAAGATCCAGATCAGGTCGACCAGGTGCCAGTATAGACCACTGTTCTCAATCATGGAGAAATTTCCGGTATGAATATGACCGCTTTTTATTCTGAATATGGTAACAGTCAAAAGAATCATCCCAACCAGGACATGGAGCGCATGCAATCCTGTCATCATGAAATAAAGTCCGAAGAACAAAAGCTCTCCTTTGGGAAGGTTGGCCAGAACCGCAGAACCGGGATATAATTTCAGCTCGAACTTGTGTCCCCACTCGAAGTACTTGTTCACCATAAAAACCGCGGCCAGAAGTAAAGTTACCAGCAGAAGCCTGATTGCCCGGCCTTTCTGATTACTTTGGATCGCGGTAATGGACATGGCCACCGTCATACTGCTAATGAGAAGCACAATAGTATTCAGCGTGCCGATAAACGTATTGGTTTCCTCAGCGGCTTTATGAAAATCTGCAGAATACTGAGAGCGAAAAACTGCATACACCAGGAATAATCCTCCGAAAAGGAAAAGCTCCGTGAAGATGAATATCCACATGCCCCCGAACAACGTTATCGCCAGCGCTATCTTGATCTGATCGTAAATCCTCAGGTCAAAGAGGTTTTCCTCAAGCGCACCAGGATCATTAATCAGATGCGGGAGTTATTTAATGAACGCGGATATATCGAGGTGGAAACGCCCGTTTTGCAACCTATTCCCGGAGGCGCCTCTGCCCGGCCATTTATTACTCATCACAATGCA
>CAILAQ010000065.1 GCA_903832165.1 uncultured Bacteroidota bacterium
CAAACAAGCGGAAATTTTGCTTTCAAATTTCGAAGAAGATTTGGTCAATGAAGAGATCATAAGGACAATGCAGGAATTGAAAGTGGCAGAAAGTGCACAAAACAAAGAGTTATTGGGCGAGCTTGTTACAAAATGTCAGGCGCTTTCGATTCGCATGTCGGTTATCCCAACCAGAATAAAATGGGTGACTATGTCGATATGGTATCAGACAATTCAGGGGCACATCTGGCCTGGGCCAATACCCTTAACGGGGAACAGGATGTTTACTACAGCCATATCGTGCCCTACGTTGTCACTGGCACCGATCAGATTTCTCTTAACCCGGGAATAACGATTTACCCTAACCCTTTTACCGGAACGTTTAATATGGAAGGGTTGCCAAAGGATTCCAGAGTCGAGATTTTCACCTTTGTCGGCCAGAAGGTACTTTCAGTTAACTGCAGCAGCTCAAACTGTGAAATCGATATGTCGGCCCGGCCTGCAGGATTGTATTTTCTTAAAATAATTGATCCGGCCGGAGGTTCTGTTTTCAAGAAGATAATTAAGCATTAAGATCAGCTATCCGCAGTGAACAAACCTTTTACTGTCCTTTCGTTCTTAACTCTGCTCAGTATTTCAGCCTATTCCCAATGGGATTTTTCCACCCGATATTTTAAGATCAGGGTGGATTCGCACGGCTATGTTACCAGCATGAAAAATATCTCGGTAAAACATCAGACCGAGTATAGTCCTGCTGACAAGCCTTCCCCACTGCTGTGTCTGTACAATTACAAGACTGAACGGTATTTCTATCCGGAAAAAGCATCATACTCGGCATCCGGAGAAATCTTTACCCTGCACTTTACTAATGGTTCAGTGGCAAAGATCAAATTCGAGCCGGAAGCGAAATATTTCAGGCTCACCTTGCTTTCACTCACTAACCGCGATGAGATCACTGACATACAATGGGGATCGATTTACACCAATATAACGAACCTTTTCGGCGAAATCATAGGCGTAGCCCGCGATACCAGTGATGCTTCCAATTACGCCATCGGCATTCTCGCGCTCAACGACATAACAACCGGAGGAACCTCAACAACCATTGGCGACGCGGCACCCTTTCAATACATTATCCACAGCCCCGATCCTGCCAGGTTCCCCTTACCCGATAGCCTCCACGAGGGCCAGCTGTTTTCGATCGGCGGCGACGGAATCAGCGATGTGGCATTTTATTCGCATAAAGAGCCCTATTTCAGGATTTTGTACGGAAAATCTGCTTTTGTCGATGGTCAGGGTCAAATCTTTCTCACCTATCATGCGCTGGACAGACGTGTTAAAAGGGATATTCTGTTTTCACTCATCCCCTTAATGCCTGTCGACAAACCCAATCATCAGGAGGTACAGGCCCTGCCCGGGGTGGATTATATCGGTTCATCGATTGCTTTATGGGGAAGTCCCGACAGTACCGCTCTGCTGGATGTTGTTCAGGAAATAGTTGCCGCTGAAAAGCTGCCTTACCCCAGAGTTAACGGCAAATGGATAAAGGACCCTGCCCGGTATATCCCGGATGCACTGGTTACCGACGGGACATTGTATGACAGTGTGGTCTCCTATGTTTCCCAGATAGGCTTCAAAGGCATTGAGACCGGAGTGTGGCCGTTTTATAAAGTCAACAGGGCGGATCAGGGCTATATCGACGGAAAAAATTTTGAGACCAAACCGTTCCATTTTACTTCAGGAAATAAATCACATAAAGAATTCACGGACATTTCGAATCCGCAGGGGGTGTTGATCGGCAGGCATGCCATCACCACCGCACTGGCGCCCGGAACCATGGATGCCAGTCCGGTCCCGAGCGACAGCGTATGTTGTCTTCAGAAACGAATCCTGGTAAAAAGCATTTCCCCGACTGATACCGTTATCGAGGTAAATAATCCACAATATCTGGAGGAAATTTCTGGATGGGAAGGTCATGCAAAAAGCCTGAACATGATCAAAATAGGAAAGGAAATTATTCACTATTCCGGCATTTCCGAAAGGCCGCCATTTGAGCTACACAATATCAAGCGAGGATATTGGGGAACAAAACCTTCTGATCATCAGGCGGGTGATACGATCTGCAAATTAATGCCAACCCTGGAGTATGGCTATGACGGGCTGATTCCGGACCTGAATCTTCAGGATAAAATCGCTGAATATTATGCTGATGTCAGCAGTATTAATGGCCTTCATTTTATTGATTTCGACGGACAGGAATTTCTTTTTGATACCGGTCATGGCTA
>CAILAQ010000066.1 GCA_903832165.1 uncultured Bacteroidota bacterium
GGTATGCGTCCCTTTCTTCTCCTGCACACAAAGTCAATGCCAACAGGGACTACAGAGCATCCGGTTTTCAGGGCTATATGACCAATTCCCGGCTATCCCTGAAGCAAGTGCTCAACATTCCTGTTACGAGTCCCCTCTGGAAAAATCCCTATACTCTCTCCTGAACGAAGTTTTTCCACGCACCTCTCCACTGTGCCACCTTCAGGGCGGTTCATCCTTTTTGCCTCTATCCAGTGTAGTTTGGAATGTTTATTAAAGACATACACGGGATTTGTCATGTCCATCAACAAACCGAGAATCGGAACCTTGCCATACATCCAGTCAATGACAAAACTGATCATACGCCCACCAAGATGGTAGATGATCAGCACCGGCACCATCAGAACTTCAATCGAATTGTTGTGGTTGAAAGCATAGATGCAAGCACTCCCCGCATCATCAAGATTTTCAAGACCGTAGGCTCTGGTCAAAAAAAAATTGGGGAGCATAAGTAACCTTAGCAAAAAAGCTCTGCCGAAAGGTAAAAAGGGAAGTGGTTTGAACAACCTTTCCGCATACTTTGTCATACGATTCCTTCAGTTACAAGTAGCATACCGACGAGAACCTGAACCTCATAATCGTAAGAAAGTGAAATAGTGTTGGGGAATGGTTAAGGTCGCGCTACAAGTCTGTAAAATCTTATAAGCCGTTCAAACATGTTATGTCAGAAGGTGGAGGCGGGTAAAAACATAATCGAGGGAATCTTCGTTCAGAACAATCCTTGAATAACCGGTATCACCAAGCTCCATTGGCAGATGATCCCTGTCATCAATAAACGTAGGCCTCCGTTTGCCATTATACCAGCAGACAAGCCTGATGGTGCCGCCTTCTATTTCGAGGGCTGTTATGGCACGTTTCCCAATAGTGCACCCTGAATTGAACACACTCGGGATAGGAAGATGATTGTAAAGGCCACTCCGGAGACCGATTATTTTTCCTTTTTTGTAACAGGCATCAAGTTCTTTTTTCAACGCCGTTATTTTATTTCCGATTTCCTGGCGGCGTTCACTCTCTGTAGATGAATACGTTCTGCAAAGATCCTCAATGCGGTAATTCAGATAATCCACTTTTGAAAGAGATTCAAACAACGGACGATGGGTGTGCCCTATAATCGACACTATTTTAGCCTGGTTTGAAAACTCATAAATTGATTTTTCGATAGAAAACCTTTTACGGCTGTTGTACGCAACCGAAAAGTTCTTTAAACCTAAAGGTTTTGCAATATAGCGGAGAAATAAAATGACCGCCCGACTGAGCATTGAATAAGCTTCCCACAAAAGTACCGATGCCTGATGCCCATGAAAAAGCAGCAAGGTTTCCTTCCCGTAATGAAAGGTAATCGATTCAACCAGCGATGACCGAAGCTGGTACTCCTTCTCATCAAGCAATGCCGAATCATGATTGCCGTAAGTTTTCCAGAAGAACCCGTTTGCCCTAAACTTTAAAAAAAGTTCATAAAAATCACTCCATTTCGATGCAATGCTTTTCAGTGGAAACTTGAACAGTTCCTCAATATCCCCATTAAGGACAAGACTGTATTTCTGCTCCAGGTAATAGCTTTCCAGTATGGTTTTGAGTAATTCGGCATTTTGGCGAAACTCATCCAGTCTTCCGCCATTGCCCATGTGCAGATCACTCAGAATAAGAATCCTTGACGAATGATCCAGTTGAACCGGCTTTGCTTTTTTAAGCAGGCTATCGAGGTGAGCATGTTTTTTTTTAAGGAAACACATGGTGCTTTTATTGAAGCACATACTCAGGGTGCGTAGTCCAAGCATTAACGGTTATTTTAGTTTACCACCACGGTACAGAAATAACGCAACTGCTTCATTGGTTCTTATGGCCTGCTTAACCGCCTCAACATTTCTCGAACACCGTAGTAGCGTCTTCCATGATCTCAGGTGTTTTTCTTCATGAAAGTCTGAATTTGCGATGTAGTTGAATTTTTTTAACCCTACAACGTTGAAAAGATCGTCCCTGTTTGCAACTTCCCAGGCGTCAAACATTGAAGCAAACCGGTCCTGGTTATTCCAGAGATATTCAGATGGGGTTTCGCCGGAATGATTACGTATATACGGATGGCAAGCGACTGATAGTCCGCCTTGGGCATTAATTTCAGTCAGAATATCTTCAACATCCAGATCAGGGCTGATGAATTCTTTACTATCCAGCGCAAGAATATGGTATTTGGAAGTGTCATTAGTAAGTTCAATTCCCGGAATCAAGAGCATGCGATAGGTTTCCCAGGCATATCGAGTCGCACTCCAGAGCTCCCTCTGGTAACGGGCAAACTGGTCTTTTTCAATACTGCAGTTCATTCCGCACTCTGTTTTTGTCCGTGCCAAACTTGCACTATCCAGCACGTGGTCGGTAATGGCAATCACATCAAATCCTGTTTCGCCATACATCTTTACAACCTCTTGTAGATCACAATTTCCATCACTCCAAGTCGTATGGATATGAAAATCGCAGTACAACCATTCCATTCGGGTTCCATTAAAATGTTTAGAGGCTTTTACTCATCTTTCAAATTCGTTTTATAAAGTAGCTGATTATGGGCAGCATACTCCTCTTCCTATTGTAAACTTCCCGTGAATTCTCACTTGCCTCGATCAAACTTTTCTATGGTTCATAAAATCTCCCGGCAGGATTACTTGCTTTTCCTGTAATAAAAGTTTCAAACTTGTAACAAA
>CAILAQ010000067.1 GCA_903832165.1 uncultured Bacteroidota bacterium
GGTCCCCGCCTCCGGCTTCGCCTTCGCGGGGATGACAAGTGCTATGGCAAGCTTTAATACTGCTTTTGATAAGCTTTTCTTTGGTACGAGCGGTGAGTCGGTGACGTCGTGGATGCACGCTTTTTCGGCTTTGCACCAGGGGAAGGTGCGGGGCATGCTCACCAATGGGCGGCTGTTTGAGCCGGTGATGCCTTTTTATCCGGAATATGTAGATGACATTCAATTAGATATGAATTCAGATGTGCTGGTAAAACTGGACAGTCTGGAGGCTTTGCTGCCGGAGCTGAAAAAGGCGGTGGTGCGGAATGGTGTTGCTCTGGACTATATGGGTTATGCATTAAATGAAGCACGGTTTTCGGCTACAAAAAATATTTTCAGGGTGCAGTTGTACCGGTATCTCAAAGGCCTGAACGGCGCCCTGTCTGCCGAAAGCCTGAAGGCAACGCTTAAGATTCTGATCCGCGAATCGGACCAGTTGAAAAACCGGTATGCTGAACTTTGGAAGCTGGAAAGCCGGCCCTGGTGGCTCGACAAAAATCTGCAGAAATTCGAACAGCTGGCGCAGGGTTTGCGCGATCTGCGCGGGCTAACCATATTAACGATTGCTGATGCCCTTTCGCCGGTTGGTCGCGAGGTGAAAATGCGGTCGATACTCGATAATCTGCCGGTATATTACACGCTCGACGGTTCTGCACCGAGAGCCGGATCAGCGAAATATAATGGTCCGGTTTTTCTGAAAAGCGATGCCACTATCCGGGCAAGGGTGTTTGCCGAGGGTAAGGAGTTTCCCGAATCCGTTGACAGTCTGATTATGCACAAAGCCATCGGAAAGCTCTATAAACTGAGCTGCACCTGGAGTCCCTATCATCCGGCATATGATGCAGGCGGGAAATTCGGCCTCATCGACGGGCGCACGGGTAGCGTAAAAGATATCCGCAGCGGCCGGTGGCAGGGATATTCCGGTCAGGATATCAATATTGAACTCGATTTTGGAAGAACGGATACCCTGCATACCCTCTCCATGGGCTTTTACCAGCATACATTCAGTTGGGTGATTTTGCCTAAACGGCTCGATATTTTCTATTCCGATGACGGCATTAATTATCAGAAATATATCAGTCTGAACCATACGATTCCGGTTGATTTTCCCGATCCCGTGGTTTACCGTTTCGAGACCGACCTGAAAAATCTAAAAACACGGTATCTGAAAGTCGTTGCCGTTTACTTCGGACCCCTGCCCGAATTCCACGCATCAAAGGGGCAGGAGTCGATGATGTTTGGGGACGAGGTGATTGTTAGATAGGGCAGAAGGCAGAGGGCAGAAGGGCAATAAGGCAGGAAGTAAAGTCTTAAAGCTTAAAATAATAAGTAACAGGTTGCCCTCGAAGAGTTGTCATTCCCGCGCAGGCGGGAACCCCGTCGCATACCGCGAAACAACGCGATTGTTCTATATGCTTTAACATATAATCTAATAAAATTTTCACAAATTATATCGAAATACATATAATTGATTATATTTGCATGGAATTATATTCAAAAGCATATAATGAAGCAATTGGCCGAATTCGTTAAGCAGCGCAGAAAAGAGGTTAATCTCACTCAGGAAGAATTTGCTGAAAGAGCCGGAGTAGCATTGACTGTAATAAGAAAAATTGAGCAGGGTAAAACAAATCTGAATATGGATAAAGTCAATCTGGTATTGAGAATGTTCGGACATGAATTGGCGCCTGTTAATAGCAGAGAATCATCTGAATGAGACACGGAAAAGTTTACTATAAAGATCACCTGGCCGGAATGATCACGGAAACCGATGAGGGTGAATATATCTTTCATTACGACAGAATTTACGTAAAGGAGCATCCGAAAGATTTTATCACTTTTACTATGCCGGTCAGTGAGAAACCCTACACCAGCCAGCGTTTGTTTCCATTTTTCGAAGGATTAATCCCGGAAGGCTGGCTGCTTGAGATTGCCATCAAGAACTGGAAAATTAACCCTAATGATCGGATGGGTCTGTTACTTGCTTGTTGTCAAAACTGTATAGGCGCTGTGGGTGTTGTTCCAATTCCTGAAGAAGATGAAAAATAAGTGCTTATACTGTTATGAACCACTGACAACTCCTGGAGATTTTCACGAGAAATGCTCCCGGGAGTTCTTTGGGCTCACCATCCCGCCGCAGATTCCATTTGGCATAGAACAAATGGCGGAACTGGCGAACAATGTTGTTGAAAGAAGTGTTGCTGTTCCCGGAGTGCAGGCCAAATTATCGCTCACCCTGGTTAAAAATAATCAGGAAACATCAGCAACCCGATTAATTGTTGTGGGTGCCCTCGGTGGAAATTATATTTTTAAGCCACCTTCCGATCGGTTTCCCGAAATGCCCGCCAATGAGCATGTAACCATGCGGATTGCAGAGGCGATGGGCATCAGGGTGGTACCATCGAGCTTAATCAGATTGGCGTCGGGTGAACTATCCTATATAACCAGGAGGATTGACCGGACACCAACCGGAGAGAAAATTCATATGCTCGATATGTTTCAGATTACGGAGGCTTTTGATAAATACAAAAGTTCGATGGAAAAGGTGGGCAGGGCTTTGCATCAATACTCCGATAACACTTTGCTGGATAAGATTTTCTTTCTGGAATTATCACTGGTATGCTTTTTAACCGGAAACAATGATATGCACCTCAAGAATTTCTCCATGATTGAAACAAATTCCGGATGGGTTTTATCTCCGGCTTACGACCTGTTGAATGTTGCCCTGTTGATTCCGGAAGATGCTGAAGAGCTTGCTCTTACTCTGGACGGAAAAAAAAGAAAATTGAAGATTGAACACTTCGAAAAGTTGGGTAAAGAATTGGAATTATCAGACAAGCAAACAGAGGGTGTTTTCAAACGCATGATCGTAAACAAGCCGAAAGCCATTCAGTGGATCGATAATTCCTTTTTGTCAGAGGGTATGAAAAGCCGCTATAAATACTTGCTTGAATCCAGATACAATCAGCTGAAGCTAACCTGAATTTCCAGGTGCCTGGTAACCTGCAGGCATTTATTTCAATTCATAATTTGTACTTCTTCCGCCTGCTTCTTCCTTTTGGAGGATGTTTTTACTGAGCAAATCGTTAATGTCTCTTATAGCTGACTCCTTTGAACATTTTGCGATTTTTGCCCATTTCGAGGAGGTCAGCTTACCTTCAAATCCATCCAGGACCCTGTTCAGCAACTGCCTCTGTCTTTCATTAATAATATTTTTTTCATGCCTTCTCCAGAAATCGGCCTTGAATAATACCCTGTTTAAAACAATATCTGTTGATTTCAACGCGCTGATCAGACAATTTAAAAACCACATCATCCAGGGCGTGATTTCTAAATTACCCTCTTGCGTATTCTCCAGCATTTGATAATATTGTTTTCTTTCAATCCTTATTTGAGCCGACAGACTATAAAACCGCTGAGTGCTTTTATCCGAACGTGCCAACAGCATGTCCGTTAATGCTCTGCCTATTCTGCCATTGCCATCATCAAACGGATGAATGGTGACAAACCAGAGGTGAGCAACTGCCGCCTTTATCACCAGATCAGTTCCATCCGGCTGATTAAACCAGTCGAGAAAGCGTTTCATCTCCACTTCCAGCAATGCTGCATGAGGAGCCTCAAAATGAACTTCTTCTTTGCCCATTGCTCCTGATACCACCTGCATCGGACCGGTTGAATCTTTCCTCCAATCCGCTACAGTAATCTTATACAGGCTATTCCTTCCTGTCGGAAACAAGGCTGCGTGCCAGTTAAATAAGCGCTCTGCAGTTAAGGGTTGGAGGCAGTTATTTGTTGCATCCAGCATCATGTCGACCACCCCTTCAACATTTCTGTCAGACTCCACTGAACCTGCAATCTCCATGCCCAGCTTCCTGGCTATCGATGAACGGACCTGACCGGGGTTTAATATCTCACCTTCTATCTCATTGGACTTAATTATTTCCAGTGTCATCGTTTCGAGTACCGCCTCATTGCGCAGATCAAATCCCAATGATTCCATCCGGCCGGTTATTCGGCCCTGTAAATGCCGCACTTCGCTTAACAGGTTTACCAACTCTTCAATTTTCCAGGAAAAGTTTGGCCAACGATCCAACTGGTGTATAAATGCCTTCATTCGTTTCATTATATGACACAAATATACTCATTAATCGTTGCATGCCTGAATATTCGTTGCATTTTCTGCAACGAATAGGCAATTTTTCGTGGCATCGTTTCCAGATCAGCTTTAAAACTGAGTGGTAAAAAGCAGTCTCCCCAACTTTTCAGCCTTTTCCCGGTAAAA
>CAILAQ010000068.1 GCA_903832165.1 uncultured Bacteroidota bacterium
GCCAATTGCATTAGGAAATGCTTTATCTACCGCCATGCCATTTGCTGCACCAATAGAAGAAATAGACAAACCTCCCCATTCGTTTAATTTGTAATGAAAGTTAAAATTAAAACTTGCTCCTGCTGAAGCATAACCAGCTTTGTCATAGTTACCACTTGTACTAGCAAAGTCACCTAAAGGAGTTGCACTCCCGAAGCCAATGCCAATAAATCCTTTTCTATCTTGCGAAAAGGTTTGTGATGTTGCTAATATGCAACCAATAATTAGTAATGTTTTTTTCAGGGAACATAGATACGATTCCCTAAAAAGTTTGATTTCTTTCATAATTTTGCAAAGTTTTTAGTTAAAAATACCGAAAGGAAATTTTCTGGGAAATCGTTGCCGCGATTTCCCTTTTTTTATCCCCCTCGACTACGGTCCGTGGATAGTTCTCATGGGTAGATAGTTTTAGGATTAGTATTTGGTTTTTTTAAATAAACAGTCACCTTTTCTTTCTCATAAGTTCCGTCAGGCAGCAGCATTCTCGGTGTGATTTTGTACCTGATCGGGGACGTCAGCGCTAACAGCCGGAACACCTCTTCCAATTTATCGTCTTCGAAGGTTCCCCGGAAAGAGTATTTCTCAAGACCCTTATCCGCAAGAATAACCTCAACATTATACCATCGCTCAATTCGCCTTGCCACTTCTGACATAGGATCATTATTAAACACCATCTTTCCCTCAGTCCAGGCACTATACTTGGCTGGATCGATAGTGTACCTGTTAATATTACCCGAGCGAAAAACCAATCTTTCCGATGGAAGCAGCGACACTTTCTTTCCACTCTGATTATCAAGAAAATCAACTTTTCCCTCTTGCAGTACCACCTCAACATAATTATCTACAGGATAAGCCATCACGTTGAAGCTGGTGCCCAGAACCTTAATTGTTGAAATTCCGGCATTGATTTCAAATGGGTGAACCTGATCCTTTTTTACTACGAACCAGGCTTCCCCCTCAAGAGTAACCTGCCTGTTATTATTAAATGGGAGGGAATACTTCAGGTGTGAGCCACTGTTCAACATGCCTGACGTTCCATCAGGCAAAAGGAAGGATACCCTTGCTCCCAGAGGGGCGTAGATGGTGGAACTTACCGGCTGCTCGGTAATTGGCTTGTCCTGAGTTCCAATCGACCAGTAAATCAAGCCTCCTGCAACCATTAAAGGCAGCAGTAAAATAGCTGCAACCTTTATGTAAATCCGCGTTAGCCTTCTCAAAAGGGATTGCTTCTTCTGCTGCTCCTTTATTCTGATCATGTGGTGAACGCGATCGAGCAGATGGCTGAGGTCGACTTCAGGAATAGAAGTGTCATGGTTAATTGAATTCCAGTCTTCCTCAAGCAAACGCCTGAGGGACTCATTTTCCTCTCCATGCAAAAAGAAGGATTCTACTATCGCATCCTCACTGTTAACGGTGAGCCCGTTAACATACCGCTGAATAATTTCCAGATCAATTTCTTTCAAAACTGCATCAGTTTAATAATTTCATATAAATGACACCTCCCCTTCCATTATATAGTACCCACCAGTGAAATAAATCTCACACAGATTCTGCATTTATTTCAATAGAAGGCTAAACTGACACTTAAAGGCATTCTGCTACATACAAAACAGCGATATGCACAATAAAACAGCCAATTCCTCATTTCGCAACCGGGAGCGGATAAATTTCAAGGCCTCAGAGATATAGTTATCAACTGTTCCCGGCGAAAGACCAACTTCAATTGCAATTTCTTTGGATGATTTCCCCTCCCAGCGGCTTTTCATGAATATGGTTCTCTGCTTCTCCGGGAGTTTGTCAATAATTCTTTCAACTTGTTCAAGAACCGATTGGTAATCGATAGCTTCTTCAAAGTCAGGCGAAGCCTGAGAGTTTTCATACAGCGTGTCGCTGATGAATTTTTGCTGGTAATTCCATTTCCGGAAAAGCTTACACATATCATTGTAAGCAATAGTAAAAAGATATGATTTGAATGAAGATCCCAGCTTCAGGTGTTCATGGTTTTCCCACAGCTTCATAAAAACCGACTGAACGAGTTCTTCTGCTTCGGAGGATGATTTACGGTATTTTAAGCCAAAGGCGTATAGCTTTCCTGAATATTTGTCATAGATCAGATCAAAAGCCTCAACGTCTCCTTTTTGAAGTCTTTCAACCAGGGCATTATCTTCAGGAAACAGTTTCAAAAGTTTTCGTTTCAGGTTAGGTAAAAGTAAAGATATTTAAATATCCCGATTTTCAAAATCAGAGTTGCTAAGTGAAAAATTCACAATTGCCGGAAAGGAGGTCGGACCTGTCATTAAAAAACCCAAATTAGCATACATGAAAATTATGACAATCATTTCGCTCTTTCTTGCTGCTTTTCTGGCAAACTCAACGGTAGTGTTTCCGTTAAACCGGCAGGAAATATCCATAAATCAGCGTTCAATCAATATAGAATCAAAAACCCTGAAAGTCACCCTTGATGCGGCATTCCCCGGAATCATCAGCTACACCCGGATTTCAGGCGGGCAACTGTTTTATGGGCAGGAAGAAAAGCTATCGCAGGTCAAGATTAACGAAAAGCTTTATACACCGAAAATTACTGCTGTAAAAACAAAAAACTCCGTGGATTACACTTTGGATATCCCGGAGATCAGTGTAGTAATTATAACACAGATTAAGGTAAGCGGTGATATTGTTGACTTTGATGTCATCCGGATCTCTGAGAATGGAACTTTTAAGGTATCCACTTTTGAAATTCCCAACCATCAATTACTCTCAGTCAGAAGTACACAGCCGGGGGCCTCATTTTCCGGAGCAAGGATGTTTACTGCAGTTAAGGGCAATGGTGATACTTTCATTCCCTTAACCGGTGAAGTGGCAACAGACAGCATTCCGAAGGACTATTTGTACGGTATAGTGAATACGGATGAGCTGGCAGCAAGTTTATGGACTAACTCCGTAAACGAAAAGTCGGACAACAACCGGATTCAGAAACAGACGGTAAAATCAAACGGTTATTACAAAACAAGCATCTGGAGCGGCCCCTGGATTTACCGTGCCCAGGGCATGACTTCAACCGATCCTTTGCCATCAGTCAGAGTTATCATTACCGGCGATGCAAACGGAGATCAGAAGATCGACTGGCAGGATGGCGCCATTGCTTTCAGGGAGATCATGAATAATCCCCTGGGAAGCGAGAAGGTTCCTGATCTTGTTGTACAGCGGATTCCCATGAATTTTGCCAGTCAGGCCACCAATCCTTTCACAAAAACGCTGGATGAAACCAAAAGGATATTTTTAAATACAGATGGGTTAGGTCAGTTCGTGATCCTGAAAGGGTATGGATCGGAAGGGCATGATTCCAAACATCCTGATTATGGTGATATCGGCATCAGGCAAGGCGGGGCTGCAGACATGGAGATGCTTTGCAAAGCGGCCCAGAAATATAATGCATTTATGGGCGTACATATCAATGGCACGGAATCGTATCCCGAAGCTGTGGCTTTCAATGATTCACTCGTAAATAGAACCAAAAAGGGCTGGGATTGGCTTGACGCTTCATACTATATTAATAAGCGCTATGAAGCAACCTCCAATAACCGGATGTTAAGACTTCAGTCGCTCAAAAATCAGGTGCCTTCGCTCAATTTTATTTATTGTGATGTATGGTATGCCCGCGGTAGCTGGGACAGCCGCAAGCTGGCCCGGGAAATCCATTCGCTTGGACTGACCCTGGCGACTGAATTTCCGACTGATCATGAGAATGATGCGGTATGGAATCACTGGGCAGTTGATTACAGCTACGGCGGGAAGAACATTAAGGGATTCAACAGTCAGATTGTCCGGTTTATCCGCAACCACCAGAAAGATACCTGGATAGCCCGTGATCCGCTGCTGGGCGGGTCTGAAATGAACGATTTTGAAGGATGGCAGGGCCGGATCGATTTTGACAGTTGTATCAACATGACTTTTCGAACCGGTTTACCCACGAAATATTTGCAGCACTTCAAGATCATGCAGTGGCAGGAGAACAGGATCAGTTTCTCTGGAAATGTAGCATCCATCCTTGCTGGCGGGGAGCGAGTGATCGAAAAAAGCGGCAAAATCCTAATGAAAGGAGATACCTATCTGCTACCATGGAATCCTCAAACGGAAGAAAAGCTTTATCACTGGAATCCCAAAGGCGGAACCACCACCTGGGAATTGCCCGGTGCATGGAATAGCCTGAAGACGGTCGAATTGTATCAGCTTACCGACCAGGGACGGCAATATATCACCAGTCTGAAAATTGTTGATGGAAAGATTACCATAGAGGCTAAGGCTGGAATACCTTATGTGATATATAAAAAGAAAACCACCTCAAATTACGTTCCCGAATGGGGAGAAGGGACTCCGGTAAAAGATCCCGGTTTCAATAACGGCGATTTGAAATTCTGGCAGGTGGAAGGTTCAGGCGCTGCCACTGAACGGAATGTGCACGGACAAAACGAGCTGGTTATAAAAGGGAAGTCGCCGGTTACCGTAAGTCAGACCATCACCGGATTAACCTCCGGAACCTGGTATGCATCTATTTATGTTTCAACGGATTCGGGCCGGAAAGCGACTCTCGGCGTTAACAATTATGGTGGTACTGAAGTCACCGGATATGCCGAAAGCTCTTTGTGGAAAAACTTTATAGCTGCTGATTCAAAGCACGATTCAAACATGCAGCGCATGTATGTATTTTTCAGCGTGCCGGATGGACAAACCACTGCCAATTTATTTTTAAAGGCAGATGCGGGCTCGTCAACCGTTGTATTTGATGATGTCCGCGTAGCACGGACCGGGCATGCGCTGACCGCTGACAGCCTGTTTTTCAGGGAAGATTTTGAGCATATCCCGGATGGCCTGTATCCATTTGTAAAAGGTCCGTCAGGGGGAGTAAACGATCCGCGAACGCACCTTTCGGAGCTTCACGCACCTTATACCCAGAAAGGATGGAACGGAAAGCCGATTGATGATGTGATCGCCGGAAACTGGTCCCTGAAAGCGCATGGCGAACCTACGGGATTATTGCTGCAGACGATTCCGCAAACCATTCGCTTTGAAGCAGGCCTTACTTATACGGTGACTTTCAGCTACGAGGCAACCGGTTCTGATTATGCCCTGGTTGTTGGGGAAGACACCAACCAGTTAACGTCGTTTACATTGAATGCAGCGAATGTTCCCACGTTGGCGACAGTCACTTTTGTGGCTGGCAAAAAAGGAAATTCCTGGTTTGGAATCGAGAAACTAAACGAAAAAGAAACCGATCTCGTGATAGATGATATCGTGATTAAGGAGAAAAAATAATTAAATAGACCGCAGAAGTTTTCTTATCGGACCTGAAAATAAGGTTTGGTTTCCCTCATTCCTCCAAGGCAAGGATATGCCGTTTCATGAATTCGCAGCCGGAAAATCCATGGTCAACCCAGACCTGCCAGTACCCCTCTGAAATACCCGATGGATTCAGCGATGCCGGCAAGCGGATCGAGGCCCAGCCGGGTGGTGTGGCCAATATCCAGACAAAAACCGATGCGTTTGTCGAGGCTCTTTATGGCTTCCCAGGTATCATCGGGACCGGGATAAAGCTTCTGGTCGGGACCGTGGTTGTGGATCCCCAGTCGCAAATCATACTCCTTCACTTTCTTTTCCACATAGGGCAGCAGTGCCACATCGGGCATCCCGGCTGCAATGGCTCCTGTGCCGGTTATCTTAATAAAATCGCGTCTGTTAAAGTTCATTTGGACGATAAGTTAATGTAGTCTGAATTTTTAAAAATACCATTTTTTCTCTCAACCACTTCGATTGTTTTGCACCCCAAAGGTGGATGCTTTATCCGTTGTAATAGGATTATTCCTATCTTTGACGAGGGATACCATTATTAAGATTATAAAAGTTCTTAAAGTTAGTGAAATCTTAAAGCAGCTGCAGGAGGATGGATGGAGCCTCTTCCGACACAGTGGCACCAGTCATCGGCAGTATAAGCACTCATCTAAAAAGGGGAAAGTTACTGTTAACGGTAGATTGTCGGCGGATATTAGCGGAGACTTATTGAAAAGCATTGAAAAACAGTCGGGATTGAAATTTTAATCTCGAAATAAATTGAATTTTATGGCAACAGAATTAATTGTCAGAGTTGGAAAGGCAGAAAAAAACTACGCTGCCTATGTTGAGGGACTAGATGGCTTTGTGTGCACCGCTGACACTTTTGAAGAGCTGAAGAAAGAAGTGGTCGAGGGTATTAATTTCCACCTTAACGGTCTAAGGGAAGACGGCGATCCGGTACCGGATATATTTAACAGGGAGTATATTCTTGTATATAAGTGGAGTGTGGTAGGATTACTGGATTATTATCGGAGAGTTTTGTCGCTTGCTGCACTTGAACGCATAACGGGTATCAACCAGACACAACTGGGGCATTATGCGGCCGGAAGGTCAAGACCGCGAAAACAGCAAGTTGAAAAGATTGAAAAAGCATTACACCATCTTGGAGAAGAACTTTGCACTATATCGTTATAAATATGCCGATAGTAAAGATCCGCTGCCAAACGAGGGTATTGTTTGAAATTATTTAATTAAGGCCAATTTTGTAATCATCAGATTGGGCCCGGAAGTACAGTTAACGGTAACATTTATTTTCCCGTCCAGGCAGTTTTCGCGCGTCACCGGTATGGTAATCCAGGTTTCCTTCTGGTGGTTTCCAAGGCTTATTCCAGGCATATCTTCACAATTGATGATTCCCTTTCGATTCAGTTTATTGGGGTCGAGAAAGCAGATTTTCAATTCCATTAATGCAGGATTTTTTATTCCAATCTCGATTTTCATCTTTCTCCCGAACCAATAGCTACCCTTATCATCCCTCCATACACCTTCGCAATTTACTTTGTATTCAAAACCGGGATCCGCGATAGATTCATCCATTTCAGGGGACCAGTCGGCGGAACCGGGATCAGGTTCATTATAGCCCGCTGATACATAAAGACAGGAGGATTCAAAACCTTTTTCTTTTTTAAGCGGTACGTATAAATCTGCAAAGGCTGAACGAAGCCAATTCTGGTCGGCCGCAAGTCCGGGTTTAAAATCAGAGGACGCCATATAACTCAGCAGGCTTATTCTCAACTGGTGGGCAGCGGGGCGTTTATCCAGACCCTCGGAAATGTTATAGCCACAAACCAGCATTTTCCCTCCGGATGAACTTCTGAATTCGAAGATCGTACCCAGCTTATTTCCGTAATGATAATCGTTAACCGGCTGCACTATTGGTAGGTATGATTTCGGCAAATCATTCAATATGAAACCCCGGGCCCCCTGGCAGACTTCCTTCCACTGCCAGTCGGTTGCTTCCGATGTCGGAAACAGCTTCATTGCAGGATGATTATTTTGCACTACTGCTCCGGATACCTGTGTAGGCTGACCGCTGAACCAGGTAGCCGACCAGAATACCGGACTGAAAGCAGCATAGGTTCTATTCTTCAATGGCCCGAGTTTATCGGCGGTCAGGAGAACCTTTCCACCGGCATTCAACCGGACTAAAGCTGAATCTATATTACCGGTAATCAAAATATTGTCTGGTTTGGCCATAGATTCAGCGACCGGAAACACCCATATATCCCAGCTGTTTGAAAAGCTTGTTCCGGGTATGCTGAGCGTTAAGGTAAGCTTCCGTCCATTCACTCCGGATTCCAGGACTTGCTGGAATTCACCAATTTCGGTTACCCCACCCTGCACAATATCCGCCGGAGGAAATTTACGGTCGAGGAGAATCCGACCTTCTTTTCGAATTGTATAATGCACCTCTTTTTGTTTCAAGGTTTCCGGACCAAAATTGCTCACCTCCACCTTGCCGGTGATTTTCTCTCCATCTTCCCACACGAATTTCTGAAACCTCAATAATGGAACGGTATGATTTCCATAGGATTTAAAAGCCATCGGGGTCAAAAAATTCTTGTTCTCATAAAAAGGATCCACCCACCCGACCAGGGCTTCACCCTGACCAGGATAATCCACCATACTAAGTAAACCAAAGCCTGCGCTCAACGGAGTCCGCAAGGTGGCTTCAATTTCTGCTTTATAAAATATCCGGTTGATATTCCCCGATGCTTGCTGAAACTGATAGTCCAGGTTTTCAATTCCGTTTTTCTTTGCTATATCTTTAAAATACAACAAATTGCGAGGCGATAATACTCCGTTATATTTATCAATCTCGCTCCACAGCGGGTGAACAATGTACTGGCCGGTTTCATGCGAGAATTCCGGCAGTTTTTCCCTCCGATAGGCGGCATCGTAATTGTGCATGGAGGGTACCTGGTAGTTGGAGGTGTAATCCCAATCGGTTCCGTCCATTTTCAAGGCCAGGCCTTTGCCTCCGTATTCCACAAAATCATCGGCAGTAGTGATATTATGAGAGATCCCGGCTGCATAAAAGTGTCTGCCGTCGTCCTTCTTAATGGCTGCAATCCATTCTCCCATCTGATCAAAATTGCCACCAAGTTCATTCCCGAACGATACAAAAACCATCGAGGGATGATTGCCATAAGTTTTCAGTGCCTGCTGCATTTCGGCAAGAACAAACTGATTGAGGGTATCGTTCCTGTTGCCGATCAGGTCCTTCAGTCCCATCCAGCCATCCATCCAGAAAAACTCAACCTGAAGGTAGATTCCCAGCTCATCAGCAGCAACAAAAGCCTCTTCGGGCGGACAAGCCGAATGAAACCGGACCGCATTCAGTCCATGCTGCTTATACAAACCGAAAACATTTTTCCAATAGGCCACATCCATGGCCGGATATCCTGTTTTACCGAAAAACATTCCCTCATGACTGTTTCTGATCAGGATTTTGCGCCCGTTTATAGTGATATGCTTATCGGTGGTACCAAGGTCTCTGAAACCAAACGTACTTATGTTACTCTGCGAATGATTTTTATTGGTTAATATGGCGGCGACTTCATACAAATTGGGTGTGAATTCATCCCAGGGCTTAACATCTTTCAGCTGGAAACTAAGCTTATGCAAAGATTCTCCGGGCTGAACAACAATTTTAACTTCCTGGTGAGCGATCGACGTCTCTGAAATTTGTTCTTTAACGTCCACCTCCAGACTAATGGTTTGGTTATCGGCAAGCCGGTTAATCAACTGAAAATCCACAACAACCTGTTTTCGGGCAAAAGATGGAGTAACAACAATATTTTCCATTGAAACTGAAGGCGAGGCATTCATTTCAATTTTACCAACGGCTCCATTCCACTGGGTTTGCATATGCGGGCAGTAGGAATGCGCCAGTGTCCCTACCGGGTAAATAAGGCGGTTATCAATCATCATGGTGATGATGTGTTTGCCTGAAGTCAAGAATCCCAGGTCATGAACATGAGGGGAACTCAGAAAATCGATAGGGTTTCCAACCAGTTTTCCATCAACCCATATTTTACTCCTCCACATCACCCTCTCGAGGGAAAGGGAAAAATGTTGACCGGCGAGATTTGCAGGTATATCAATTTCCTTCTGATACCAGGCCACCCCAATGAATTTATGAAGCCGGGTGAGCATGCCAAAATCAGCATTGACCGGATAATCTGGCAGATCATTTTTCCCCAGGGCCGACACAAACATCGGATAACAATTGCCAAGACCAATTTCATCTGTACTTCCAGGCAAACGAATGGTCCCTTTAAGCGATCCCTTTTCCCAATGTTCGCGCTCCCCAATGGCAAGCGAGTCAGCGGCAAACTGCCACACGCCGGCGAGGTCAATATTCTTGCCGGAATGAACTGAAACCTGGCTGAAACCATTATTACCTTCAAATTTAATTCTGTATGTCTTTCCTTTTTGTGTTGGAAACTCAATTGTTTTGCCCGCATAATTCACCTTGCAAGGGCCTCCGAGTTTTGAGGCAACCGAGGCTTCGGTTAAGGTATGGTTTTCCCATTTCAGGTCTACCTGAAAAGCTCCGCGGGCAAGGATTCCTTTCACCGAACCGGCAGGCCAGGCATCGGGCAGAGCAGGCAGCAGATCCAGCTGACCCTGACGGCTGATCAGCAGCATGGTATTGACAATTTGCGGGATGCCGCCGTTTCCGTCGGTATTAAAAATTCTTGCTCCCGGCTCATGTGAAGTGATGAGGTTTGCGTTCATCGAACGCTTAACAGCCATTACCTTCAACCGGCCGTAAGCCTCCTCCGGCATGCCCAGCCAGGCAGCCGAAACGCCGGCCTGGATTCTTCCAAATGAAGATTGTTCGCCGTCAGCATCACTGCCGGCAATTTTAACCCGGACCGATGTTTGTGCAGCTTTGCGCAAAACGGGATCGGTTTGAAACAGAGGGTCAAAACTCTGAAAGCAAGGATAGAGCTGCGAATGGTGACGATGCCCGGCATCTACTGTGCCTTCCGGGAATTCAGTCAGCTCCCCGATGGAGTTGACCGGGTAATGCGGAAGTTTTGCCAGTTGGTTTTCCCATCCGGGGATGTTCTGCTGCTCGATTCCCAGCTCCCTGCAAGCGGTGATCAGGTTGCCGAGCACCTCCCGGGCAACGGCGATATCCATGGTGGCATTAACAATACCATTACCCTCGGTTTCGGGATTGTAGGAGGGAATAAACGTACTGAATCCATCCTTGTCTTTTTCCGTTAGAAAATCCTTGTAAAACGCGGCAATCTCCTTCAGCAGAGGCACACATCGATTGCGCAGAAACTCCTTATCTCCGGAGTATACCGCATATTCATAAAAGAAACTGGCGAGCCAGCCGCTGCCGGCTGTCCAGAATACACCCGGCCAGTGGCCCCAGTGCAGCAACAGGCAGGTATTGGATGCACGGGCGTTGGAAAGATATCCCCGGCAGCCATAAATCCGTTTTGCATTCAGGCTCCATTCGGGGTAGAAACTTTCGATCAGCCTGAAATAACCTTCCATCAGATCCGTCAGGTTGGCGCTGCAGGCAGATGCCATGGCCGACTGCACATTGGTGTCGAGGGTAAAATCGCCCGACCATTCGGGCGACCATGACCCTGTCCAGATACCCACCAGGTTAGGCAGTAATTCGCCAGCGGAACAGATGTACATATACCTTCCTGCGTCGTACATTTTCTCCATAAGTGCAGCGGGCAGTCTTTTTTCCTTTTGAGCTTCATTCAGCAGCTCCTCTGTGGTGGCCTGGCGGTCGGGCCCCCCGTTCAAATCCAGGGCCACCCGGTTGAAGAGCTCGCCGTGAACCGCTGCGTGGGGGGTGAGCAACCCGGCATATTCAGCTGGAATGTCGGTCATCGATGCCTTCAGTTGAGGCATCAGTGCTTTGGAATCGTCGGTTTTAAGGTAGGCAACAACCGAACTTTCAGCCAGTGCCGGAACCGGCTTATAAACTCCGGGGGTCCGGAAATCGGGGTTATCGGCCGAGTAGGCCCATGCATCGCTGATTTCGTTTGACAGCGGCGTTTTCCAGGGCACAGTACGGATGATCAGGGTTACATCACAACCATTATTTTTCCTGATAATCCTGATGGCTGAGTCATAACCGCCCTTGCCTTTGGTATAAACATTATGGTAAGTCACCCAATCAGGTGTTTTTATCATTTCGGAGCTGATAAGTTTCTCGCTTACCGGCGGAAAATCGAGTTCACAGGGTGCCGGGCCGGTCTGTGAAAAAACAATCACATTATCGGTTCGTGACGCGAACATCTTTCTGCAGAATTCACCGCGGGAGTCTCGCCAGCGTTCAATAATCTCCCCGTTCTGAAAATTTTCCGTGCGCTCATAACCGGAAATTTCCCCGATACTTTTTTGTTTTATCTGAATGAAAAAAGCAGGATGGTATGGATCTGTAGGGATCAAACCCGGAAAGCCCTGTGACTTAGCCTTGTTGAGATAGAAATCAAGACCTGCGGGCCAGCCCTTGCTTCTGATCGTTTCCCTCAGCTCCGGCACATAGCGGGCCAGGTCGGGAACTATCTCCCGGTTGCCCAGCGGCAGGAACAGCCGGCAGTGATTGGCAATAAGCGTTTCGCTTTCGGGTGTTCCATACAAAATGGCACCCATCCGTCCGTTGCCGGATACAAAGCCATCTTCCCAGCGCAATGCTGGTGTATGGCTGATGGAACCCCGGAATATAACAGATCGCTGGGCCAAAAGCGGCTGCAGGCCAATGAGGGCAGCAATCATCATGCTTAATAAGAATTTATTTTTTGTCATAACCCAGTCTTGCAATTAATATCGTCCCATAATAGTTTTTATTTCCAGAGTATAACCAGGCACTCTCTGGGTGAAAGGGTGATTTCGCGGTCAGGAAGAATCTCTATTCTGGTCTTATCCGTACAGAAAAGCACGGTTCCTTTTTTGTTCAGTTTATTAACCAAACGAACCGCATTGGTGGCATCCAGGCCATTATTGATCACCGTGAGGTAAGCGTTCCCGTCGAACAGGGTCTGCATCACGACGTGTTTTGTTTTACGGAGAAATTCAAACGGCTGGGGTTTAGAATAATTCACCAGTTCATCGGTAAGAAATTTTGAAAGTGCGTTGTTGTCAAATTTCCAGGCTCCTAAATCAACGTTCGAAGGAATCCAAACCACCTCGCTGTTTCCGTTCTTATTCCAGATACCGGTTATATTGTTGTCTGATTTGCAAATAGGGGTAGCAGTATGGTTCCTGATGATTCCAAGATTCTTACTGACTTCGAACGTATACTTCCCATCCGTTGAAGAAATCTGAAAGCGGTTTTCAATGGATCGGATTTCTTTGGGTTCGGATCCGAATTCATCTTTAAACGGAAAATTCAAAAACCGGCAATCCTCTTTTTCATTAAAATAACCGGTCGGTCCCAACACAATCAGCTTGTTACCATGGCGCAAAAATGTCTTAATGGAATCCACAAGGACATCGGGGATGGTAATCATACTGGGTAATATGACTGCCTTGCCGGAACTTTTGGCCCATCGGAAGTCCTGTGCCTGTTCCATTTTTGCCGATATTCCCTTTTCAGCGAGGGCCTGATAACAACCCATGGCAGCCTCAATGTGCGCTTCGCCCTGCTTTTTGCGTGCATAGGTGAGGCTGGATTCCCGATTGAGGAGTATCGTAATATTACTTTCGAGAGGCCTGGCTTTATTGAAGAATACGGAATCCCGGGTTAAGCATCCGGCAATATCTGCGGCCACTTTCAGCCGTTCAGTAGGTTCATTTTGAAAGTCGAGCATGGCCCATTCGCCTGATTCATTACCAGAAGTACGGGCATTCAGGAGCCAGTAAATTATCTTTTGGGCTCCTTCGGCGATGCCTGTCCAGGTCCATTTTGCGATCTCATTGGCCGACGGACAAAAATAGAAAATACTATTCCCGCCCGACAACTCCGCAACCCAGAAGGGCTTTGGGCCGGCCACACTTCTGCCCAATTCGCAGGTAGCTGCAACGCCCATGTCATATTGCTCGTTCGTGAACATATCGAAATGCCAGATCGGATGGATGGAGAGTCCGAAAGCATCTAAAAATGGCATCCATGCCGATGCTTCCTGCCGGTGATACAAAGAGAGGTAGGCACCCGGATTGGTGGTAAAGGGATGGCGGGTATCGTACCGGTAAACTTCATCCCTTACCCAATGCTGGAAATCAGTCAGGAAATGATTTGAATAATTCATCCAATCGTAGTACGGTGCTGCCGCAGCCCACTCTGCAGAGTAGATCTCCTTTACGTTTTTTATGTCATCGAATGAATTGAAATCCGAATTCCAGGATTTATTCAAAGCTCTGATATCCTGATACTTTATTTTCATTTCGATCCGAAATCCGGCCAGCTTGATGGGGTTTTCGCCATCCGTGGGATAAGGCTCATTCATCAGCCACCAATAATCCAGGGCCGGACTGTTCTTATATCGTTCAACCACCATTTTGATATATTTCGCGGCAGCTTCTTTCATTTTCGGATCAGAAAAAATACCGTGTGAGTGAATCGATCCCCAGTACTCTTTCCCATAGTGCCAGGCTGGCTGATTGGGATTTAACGTGACCTGCAATTTCAGATGATACTTTTCGCAAGCCTCAAACATCCAGTCATATACCTCAAAATCCCATTTATCCAACTGAGGCTCCACATGCGTCCACATCATGAATATCCGGATATCCTTGAATCCGGCATCGGCAGAGATTTTGCACCATTTCGTAATATTCTCCTTCGAATATCCGGGTTCGATCCAGATTTCGGTTCCCAGCTGTGTTTTCTGGGCGCTTCCTGTCAAAGCGCCGAAGAGGACGATAAATACCAATATTATTCTTCTCATTTTATCGGGAAATTTTAATGAGCGTAACTCCATGTGGTGTGACTTCGGTTGTAAATTCAGTTGTAAATTTTCCCAGGTTTTTCTGTCTCCATAAATCTCTGACTTTACCACCATTAATAGATAAATCCGACCACTTTACAGTAACGTTCTGATGTTCATTTTTTAAATTGAAAATACCGACAGCGTTGGTCCCGTCCTCCAATTCTTTTACCCATACCTGATACTCCGGCGTGTTGATTTTCAAGCGTGCCGGTTGGCCAAGCGGATCCTGGTTGACCTCTATCACTTCATCATTGCTCAATAATGAAATGGTAAAATCATCTGCCGCGGCGAGGTCACAGCTGATGAACAACGGGGTCGCCAAAAGGGACCATAAACTCATATGGAAGTATTGTTCGTCGGGGGTAAGATGATTGGGCCTTGCTTTACCTTCCCAACCTCCCGAAGAACCCACGACAAGCAAATCTTCATCATTCCATAATCCGGGCCTTTGGTGAGCCCAATATTTGTCGATTTTTGAACCGGAAGTACTGATGGGCATCCATTCGTCACGGTTATCTCCTAAAAGCCGGGTGAGATTCGCACCCACTTTGGCAGCCCATGGAATGGTATTGTACGAACAGATGGAATATACGATATCGCGGGGAATTGCATCCAAAGGTTTACGCATGGATAAGAAGGGCTTCATCCAGGCAGTCTGTGAGGTATCGCCGGCTTTATCGAAAATATCCCATTTATAGCTGCAAAGATCGTATTTCAGGTAGTCGATATCCCAGCCTGCCCATGTTGCCGCATCCTTTTCTTCGTATTGCCATGAGCCGGGCAAACCCAGACAGGTGGTGGGTCCGGGCGATGAATAAATACCGAATTTCAATCCCTGGGAGTGAATCCAATCCGACAATCCTTTCATGTCAGGGAATTTTTCATTGGGTTCCAAAATGCCTTTCGCGTTTCTGGCTCCTTGCCATCCATCATCAATATTTACATACGACCAGCCGTGGTCAACCAGACCTTTGTCAATCATAGTTTGCGCAACCGCTTTTACCTTCTCCTGTGATACTGATTCTCCGAAAGCGTTCCAGCTATTCCAACCCATCGGCGGGGTTAAAGCGAGGGTTTGGCCAACATGGATGGTCAATTCTTTTTCAGCTTTACCGGATTTGTTCGTTACCCTGATTTTTAAAATATGGATTCCTTCTTTCGAAAATTTCCCGGATATCATGCCTGTCTTTGAATCGACAGCCAACTCCTGAGGCAGGTTTAATACTTTATATTCCAATGGCTTTTCGCCAGTGGCAGCAATTTTGAATACTAACGGCGAATTGGGGCGAACGCCAAATACTGTTGTGCCGTTAATGCGCGGAATTTTGCCCGGGGCCGGGGGTGAGGATATAGTCTGAGCTTTGGGCCCGAATAGCTTCATAAGGCAGAGGGCAGAAGGCAAAGGGCAAAAGGAAGGTGATAAGTTTTAAGAAAGAGGTCATAAGTGAGGGATAAAGTGTAATTATTGCTAAAACCTGACTTTGATTTTGATGGCTCCGGGCACTTCATTTTCTGATGCCACCATCACGTATCC
>CAILAQ010000069.1 GCA_903832165.1 uncultured Bacteroidota bacterium
CTCATGGAGCCCTCAAATTATCTTCTCTGCATTTTGCGAGCTTAGCTCATGAGGGGTTCATATCTGTAATTTCTCACAAGATAAGGAGATTTCACTTTTCAACAATCCATCAAAGCTGTACCTTAGCCTTTTTAAAAAATGTTTCATGAACAACCCAAAAGCCCTCCATATCCTACTCCCTGTTCTGGGAAGTCTGTTATTATTTTTAAATCCGGGCTGCAGAAAATGCGGTGATCCTGAAGTTCCTGATACATTGGGAAAGGTTGAGGTATATGCCCATCGGGGAGCGCGAAGCTATGCCCCGGAAAACACGATTCCGGGTTATGAAACCGGCTTAGCTATTGGAACGCATTGGGTGGATATGGATATTGTGATGTCGAAAGACGGGGAGGTGGTCGTATCGCATGACATCAAACTTAATCCTGCAATTGTGCGGGGGACGGATGGGAAATTCATTACCGAGCGGTTGCTGGCGAAATCATTAACCCTGGCCGAGCTGAAAAAATATGATGTCGGACGCATGGATACCACCAGTGCCTACAGCAAATTTTTTCCTGCCCAGGTTGGGATGGATGGAGTACATATGCCTACCCTTCGGGAAGTGATCCGCTATGTAAACGACAAAACCAATAAACAGGTGGGGTTCCAGATCGAATTTAAAACCGATCCGGAGCATCCCGACTGGACCTTCACACCGGCAGAATTTGCTGCCGAACTATACAAAATCCTGAAAGAGGAGCATATTGAACGTAATTGCGAGATCCAATCGTTCGACTGGCGATGCCTTTTTGAACTTCAGAAATTGAACCCACAGATCAAGACCGCTTACCTCACCGAGTGGGATAATGAACCGGGCACTCCATACAGTTTTTTTGATCCGGATCCGGCCATCGCAGGATTATGGACCGGTGGAGCTTTGGTTAAGGATCATAATAATTCGATTCCGCAGATGATAAAAGATCTTGGCGGTGCCTGCTGGGAACCCGAAGATGTTGAGCTTACCAAGGCAACACTGGATGAGGCCCACCAGCTCGGTCTGAAGGTGGTTGTCTGGACCTGGCCCGAACACAGTGGTACTACTTTTGACACTGACCTGGTGTCAAAACTGATCAGCTGGGGTGTGGATGGAATTATCACCGATGATCCGGGAATGCTGATATCGATGCTGGCGGTTAGAGGGTATGTGTTGCCGGAGAGGTGGTGATTAAACCTGTCAGCTTTAAACTGTACAGCTAATAAAGAGCTGTACGGCAAAAAGCTGACAGGTTTTAAACTGTACAGCTAATAAAGAGCTGTACGGCAAAAAGCTGACAGGTTTTAAAGGTGGATATCTGAAAATACTTTAACTTTATGCAAGGAAGTTAGGTAAAACTTTAAAGGCGGCATTATCATGAATGACCTTAATAAAACAAACCAGCAACTCATAGCAGAGTTACACCATCTGCGGCACGAGATTGAATTGTTAAATGTTCTGGAAAGAGAACGCTCAGCCAAATTAGCAAGTGCCCTTCAGGAAATTTCTTTTTTAAATGAAGAGAAAGGAAAGCGTGCTGCCGAATTAATCATTGCTGATCTGAAGCTTAAGTTTGAGAACGAAGAGAAAGCAAAACGAGCGGCCGAATTGGTTATTGCCAATATTGAACTTGTATTTCAGAACGAAGAGAAAGCAAAACGGGCTGCAGAGTTAATCATTGCCAACAATGAACTTGCCTTTCAGAATCAAGAAAAAGAAAAGCGGGCTAAAGAGTTGATCAATGCCAACAATGATCTTCAGCAATTTGCTTTTGTTGCCTCACACGACCTTCAGGAACCTTTGCGCATGATTTCCAGCTACACCCAGTTGCTCGAACGTAAATACAAAGATAAATTAGACCAGGATGC
>CAILAQ010000070.1 GCA_903832165.1 uncultured Bacteroidota bacterium
AATATCTCGATTTTATGGCCAATGGAGATACCCTGTTCCGAAAGGCAACTTTCAGCGGTCAGCCTAATTATGGAGGCATTGTAGGTAGAGAGTTCGATCTTCCATATCTGTTTATGCTTTTTAACAGGCTGATCCAGGATGATCCCAAAGTCGATTTTCGTTTGTTTTACCGGTTCGATTTTCTGGTATGGACTAAGAGCTCATCTGCTAAAATCAATGGGGGCATGGGAGTATTTTATGCCGTTCATCACGCAATTTTGAAAAATGTTTGCCCCATGGAATCATTTAACTCTGCCCTCGCTGATTCCATCGATACAAAACACCTGAAATTCTCCCGTATTCCTTACGACGGACCATATACCGATCCCGATTCAACAGCGTTTAATCCATTCTTCACAATACTGCGATGAGAAAGACAATATTTATCGCAGGAATATTTCTGATGATTACCAATACGCTGGTTTTTACCCAGACGGGGTCAGTCAAGGGATTCGTTTACGATGCATCCTCCGGTCAGCCTCTCGCACTGGCTTCTGTCAGTATCAGCGGGTTAAACACCAAGGTGGTGACCGATTCCGATGGGTTTTTTATGGTTCTGAAAGTTCAGGCGGGTGACCATTCAATAAGTGTTTCCTATATCGGATTTGAAGATTTTGTAGAAAATGTGACCATCGAAAATCAACTGATGGAGCAGATTGTCGCTCACCTGAAGCCACAGGTGGTCACCTTGCAGACTGCAACTGTCAATGCGGAACGTCGGAGAATGGAGCGCCTGAATCCGGTTTCAGCCCATCATATAACACAGGAATCACTCAAAAGTATTCCCGGATTAACAGGTCAGTCTGATCTCGCAGAATACCTTCAGGTGATCCCGGGCATCATATTCACCGGCGATCGGGGAGGGCAGTTCTATGTTCGGGGAGGCGCACCGGTGCAGAATCAGGTTAAACTCGACGGAATGACGGTCGTTAATCCCTTTCATTCAATTGGATTTGCATCAGTATTTGATACGGAAATCATTGGGTCGGTCGATGTTTATACTGCCGGATTTGGTGCAAAGTTTGGAGGAAGAACCTCTTCCGTGATTGATGTCAGGACCCGAATGGGAAACCGGCGTGAATTCAAGGCAAAAGCTTCGGGTACAACTTTTGGATATGGAATGACAGTGGAAGGGCCGCTGAAGAAAATGACTGAAAAGGATCCTTCTTCAATTTCTGTTATGCTTTCAAATAAAGGCTCTTATATACAAAAATCGGCGGGTCTCTTCTATCCGTATCTGGACAGCACAGGAATCCCGTTTAATTACAATGACCTGTTTGGTAAGGTCAGCTTTGTTGGACGTAAAGGCGATCAGCTCGATCTGATTGGCATGCATTTTACCGACGCTGCTGATTACTCCGGATTGATGCGTTCCACCTGGGAAAATACCGGTGGCGGATTTCGTTTCCTGGTTTCCCCAAGTAACAGCCGCCTCCTGTTTGAGCAAACGCTCTTTTATTCCGATTATACCGGTAAATTTCTGGAAGCCTCCAAGCGCCCGCGGTCCACCCGTTACAACAGCCTCGAAGGAATGTTCAAGGTATTTTTTAATGGACCCCTGTTCAGTTTTGTCTGGGGAACAGAAATGAACGTCAATCATACAAAGCATAACTTCGCCAGTGATGCCAATCTTTTTCAGGATATTGACTATTATTCCACTGAGCTGATCACCTTCCTTGATTCCCGCATTGAAACGGAACGATTGCTGATTGAGCCTGGTGTCAGGCTGCATTATTATGCTGATAATGCTTATGTTGCTTTGGAGCCCAGGCTGAAGGGTCGCTTCAAAATCAATGATCTGCTGAATATCAATTTTGCAACCGGACTCTATTCTCAAAACCTGGTATCAACAACCTCCCAGGAAGATGTAATCAGCCTGTTTCAGGGCTATTACATCGGACCTGGTTTTGTTCAGGATACCTATCGGGATAAAAATATCGATGATAAGATTTCTCTTGCCTGGCATGCCGTATGCGGATTAAGTTATTATGGTCCGAAAAACCTGAAGCTGTCAGTCGAGGGATATGTCAAAGACTACTACCGCATGATCAATTCAAACAGATATAAAAAGTATGATCTGATTCTTACGGCCAATAATCATTACCCCGATTACCTGATCATGCCTTTTATTATTGAGAAAGGGTGGGCTTACGGAATAGATTTCCTTGCGGATTGGAATACTGAATCATGGAACCTGTATGCTGCCTATTCGCTTGGATATGTGACCCGTCAGGATGAATTCATGGATTATGTACCGCCTTTCGACCGCCGGCATAACATGAATTTTGTAGCGGGTTATAAGCTGGGCCACAAGAAAGGCTGGGAACTAAAAGCCCGATGGAACCTGGGTTCAGGCTTCCCTTTTACCCAATCCTATGGAATGTATGAAAACCAGGTCAATAATTACGGTCAGTTCTCTCTCGATCTGACAACATCCGGGGAAATTGGGATCTTGTATGGACCATTAAATGGGGGGCGCCTGCCATGGTACCACAGGCTTGATATTTCAATTCAGAGAGCTTGGATTTTTCGAAAGGGTCAAAGCCTGGAAGTTACTGCCAGTATTATGAACCTGTATAACAGGCTTAATGTTTTTTATGTCGATAGAATCACGATGAAGCGCATCAACCAGCTTCCAATATTACCCACATTCGGCCTCACCTGGCGCATTTAATTAGCATTTATTTAGAGTTGGCAACTTTATAGAGATGCTAACTCGGAATTAGAAATACAACAATCTATTATACTGGATATTAAGAATGCAAAAAGCCCACCCATACTCGCTATATTATTCATATTCTTGTCTTTATGACGATAAGTTGGCAACTTATTCTAATAGAGTTGAAATCTAAATGACACCAAGTTTTTACAGATAGCTGCTTGTCTTACGTTTACAAAAGAGGATAGAAATTCCGGTTTTGGTAATATTCAAAATCCCATTTGTATATATCTGAATTTCTAATGATTAACAATGACTTAATTTGATGACAACTCTATAGAGTTGCCAACTCTATTCATTCCATCAAATCTTCAAGGTGCTCAACCATCGCCCGGCTGCCTACATAAAAAGGACTTCTCTGATGTAGCGACTCGAGTTTCAGATCCAGTATACGGTTATGTCCGTCAGATGCCTTTCCACCGGCCTGTTCTGCAATAAAGGCAATCGGATTGCACTCATAAGCCAGCCTGAGCTTTCCTTTCGGTGAACTGGCCGTCGACGGATAGATGAATATGCCTCCCTTTAATAGATTCCGGTGAAAATCAGCCACCAGCGATCCGATATACCTTGATGTATAGGGCCGGCTGGTTTCGGGATCCATTTCCTGGCAATATTTAATGTATTTCTTAACACCCTCAGGAAACTTGATGTAATTCCCCTCATTCACGGAATATATCGAGCCAAATTCAGGAGTCCTTATGTCCGGATGCGATAAACAGAATTCTCCGATCGATGGGTCAAGCGTAAATCCGTTGACTCCCTTTCCTGTTGTGTAGACCAGCATGGTTGATGATCCGTAAATAATATACCCGGCTGCTACCATTCGCGTTCCTTCCTGAAGAAAATCCTCCGGTTTGGCAGTATGTCCCCTTGGCGAAACCCTCCTGTATATCGAAAATATTGTCCCGATTGATACGTTTACGTCAATGTTTGATGACCCGTCTAAAGGATCCATCAGGAAGAT
>CAILAQ010000071.1 GCA_903832165.1 uncultured Bacteroidota bacterium
AGCCGGAATCCGGTTTCCCGGTATCCGTTTGACCATGAACGGAAGGCAATATTTAAGGTGCCCAGGTCGCGGCTGTTCAACGAAGGAAACATCACGCGCAAAGTATCCGTTTTATCGATAAACCCTGTGATGGTCTGGCCCCAGATTCCCTCATATTCATTTTCACGCGGGAGACTGTGCCATACGGAGCCATCCTTCCAGAGCTCCCAGTCTGATGGCTTATGAGCCTTTTCAACCTGACAGCGGAAAATGGCCTGATAATTCCTGTTCATGGCAACAGAGGTTGCCGGCGCATAAACGTATCCGTCGTGGGTAAAAACAGGAAAATATTCAAGTAAAACCGGATAGTACAGCGGGGATTCCACGGAGTTGATGATCACGGGTTCCGACCAGGGGCCACCAGGCGATTTTGCGGTGATGGCGGCTAAAGCCCAGCTGAAATTACCTCCGGAATCAAACATGAAGAGCACCATCCAGTCGCTCTGGCGCCTGATAAGTGAGGCGGCATATGCCCGGTTATACTTGCCAAAGATCGGCTTTGCCAATACATTATAATTTGTAAAAACAGGATCGGGATCGATGATAAACGGTCCCTCAGGCTTATCCGCCACGGCATAGCCAATGCCGGAAGGCCCGGCATTATTCCAGACAAAATCTCTCGAGAGCCAGTCGAAGATCATATGATACTTCCCATTGTCATAAACCACACTCACATCAGGTGCCCCTCCGATATCCGCTTTTTCACCATTCATGCGGACACCGGTAAACGGAAGCACATAACCGAGGCTGTCCCAGGATTTCCCCAGGTTGCACGACCGGAATCCCTGGCATCGCATCTGATTCTCCGGATTACCGCTCAGATCAAAAGCATAATTGCGGGAGTAAATGCCTCCATAAAGATACTGGCATCCGGATATCGGATCAAGAAATAGAAATCCGTTCACCGGCCATTCGGCACCTGGTGTGCCCTGAGTTACCGGATTGTCAGGATGATGAATGAAATTGTCCCAGGAAGGATCACCGTAAACCGGATGATGCACCCAGCTGTCCTTCTGTTTCAGCGATGCATAATCGGTTTCCGCTCCATGCCGGCTTGCTGCACAGGATTCGAGCAGTAGCAGGATAAACAGGAGGTATTTCGGGATCCGGTAAACTTGAATTTTCATCGGATACAAGATAGCCAAGGCCAATCAATATGTATAGACCCTCCAGCATTTTTTTAATCAGAAAGCGGGTCAGAGAACACTGTGTTCCCTGACCCGCTTTCTGATTACCGAAAAATCCTGATCAACCTATTTCTTTACGAGTTTTGCTAATTCTTCCAGTGTGGGAGCTATACAAATGCCGGGTAATTTAATCGGAGCACCTACCTGGGCTACGAACCCTCCCTGGACTTCACCAGCCTTGTATGAGGTAAATCCTATCCTGTACAATCCGACCACCAGCGAATTCAATGGATCACTGAGACTGCTGGTTATCCTGAGCACGGAATTGTATTTACTTCCCGATGGCTGTGCGGGCAATTCACCTGAATCATCATTGGTGCCGTAAGATATCCATTTCGATGAGGCACCGGTGGATATTTTATCCGCTGAAAGAACTGTTAATGACCTTTCCAGAGTAACCCAGGTATCGAAATAACTCTTGGTATCTGATTCATTTTCTTTGTAGCTGGCTGAAACGAAGTCCGACTCAGCTGGTTTCATTCCTTCGGGTACAGGCGATACCATTCTGATGCCCAATTCCGGAGCTGCTGCAGGAATCCATAGGTATAAATAATAGAACTTTTTCCCGTCGCGGGTTTCATCTGGTGTTGCGCCGGGTTTAATGTAACCATAATAGGTGAGGACATCTGAATAGGGTAAGCGGAGGTCCTTGCCCATAATACTCTTCTTCCCAAGGTCCGCTCCGAATTTGTCAAGCTTTTGCGCATGGACTAATGTTCCAGCTGCAATCAGCAGCGACAATGCCAATAAAATCTTTTTCATAGCTTTGAATTTTAGGGGGTTATGTATAGGAAAATTATAGTGAAATTTTATTTATTCCATCATAACACTCAAAAATATTTTTTGTTCAATAGCCCGCTCAGGCGGATCCCTCCCTCACAAAAGACATTATGGTAAATTCAGAATTTTTATAGCCCCCGATTTTCCATAGTTTTGCCCCAATGAAAAGAATTACCGTATTCTGCGGATCAAGTTCCGGTTTCGATGAAATTTACCTGATACGGGCAAGACAACTCGGCGAGGCGTTGGCTGCTCTGGGTATTGAACTCGTTTATGGCGGTGCAAAGGTGGGCCTTATGGGGGCAGTTGCCGATGCCGTTTTAAAGGCTGGCGGCAGGGTCACCGGTGTATTGCCTGTTTTTCTGCGCGATAAGGAGATTGCCCATGAGGGACTTACTGAGCTTATTCTGGTGGATAGTATGCACGAACGAAAGACCAGGATGAATGAGCTGTGCGATGGCGTTATTGCCCTGCCCGGCGGATTTGGTACCCTCGAGGAATTTTTTGAAATGCTCACCTGGGCACAGCTCGGACTGCATAAAAAACCAATTGCCATTTTAAATATCGACGGGTTTTATAATCCGTTAATTGCATTGGTACAAGCAATGGTCGACCGTGGATTCCTGAAGCCTGCCAACCAGCAAATGCTTATCGTGAGCGACGATATTCATGATCTGCTTAATAAAATGAGGGAATACAAGGCTCCCGTCGTGGGCAAATGGATTACAAAGGGGACTGTTTAACCCTTTCAGGGATTCGTATGCCTGATGCTGGAAATATATTCGTCAGGGGTCATAACCGGAATTTCCGACTTTCTAAAATCCTTGCCATTTCTGGTAATTAAGAAATTGCATTCCGCTTTCAATGCACAATGATATTGTAATGAATCTTCAAAGTCGGTGAAATTTGAAGCGAGCCCTTTTTCAATCACCTTATGGTCTAAGTCGGCTGTTTCCGAAATGATCATAAACTTTCTCAATTTCTCTTTAACAATATCTGTATTCTCAAATTTCGATAATAAATAATAAACCGTTGCGTAGGATAAGGCGGATACAATTATGCTAACGATTCCTTTATCAC
>CAILAQ010000072.1 GCA_903832165.1 uncultured Bacteroidota bacterium
ATAGTTCGCGGTCAAAAGTCCATCGATAACCCTGAAAGTGTTATTGAAATTCTCATTCAGAGCCGATCCTGCGATCTTAATATCCCAGCCTGACAAATCCTTGCCATTAAACAACGGCTTCCATTCTTCCTTGTGTGGATCGTTTTTTACCGAAGTGCAGGCGGCTATCGCCAGGAAGCTTAAAAGAATAAGGAGATTTTTCATAGGACGCATTAATAGAGGATTAAAGATAAAGGTTGATAGGGTTGATAGATTAATTCGATTTTATTGCCAATAATGGGGATGGATGGTCCGGAGTCAGCTCCCCTGAGATTACAGTGCCGGCCGCTCGTGAAGTGACTTCCTGTTGGCAGCGTTACAGTTAATTTGCCCGATTTGCCTGATTTTTCCCAGATCCTCAGAATGGTGCCTTTCCCATCGGGATTAGGACCGAAGGCCGTTACAAGCAAACCTTTTGCAGATAATTCCACTCCCGCCTGCACCAATGGAAGCTTTCCCCCTTTTCCGCCGCCGGCAGTTGCAATCATCGGATGACGCTGTTCCAGTGCAGGGGTGATCAGGGATTTCTCACTGTCATATTCATCGATGAACCATAAAAATACCTTTGCATTCCATGATCCCTCGATCCATTCCGTGAAATTCGTGCTCCACTGATTGTTGTACAAATTGAAAAATACATTGCTCTTCGCCGGCACAAAATTCTTGCTGTATTTCCACAGACCCGGACGCTCCAGGCTGATCGCCGGCAAATCGGGTGAATAGAGGCCTATTCCCTGATTGTTCTTGTCGAGTATGGCCAATCCCTCCTGAACGAAGCAATAATCAAAATTTGACCCCTTAACGAAATCGTTTGCCGGATCGGAAATCCCACCTGTCCGGCCCAGCCTGAATTTCGGGTTTTCGATATTCAGCGGAAAACAGAGCCAGCCGCCTTCGGGCCAGGGATCAGCCGGTTTTCCATCGATCGACCAGCTAACTTCCATATAAGACCTGTCGGCTACCAGGCGATAGCGGATACTGTAATCATGCGGCATCTTGCCGTTCCTGGTAAAAAGTAGCCAAACCGATATCGATTTGCCTTGTTTCTCTATCTGAACTTTTGGAATTGAACCGGTCGCGGAACGATAAGGATCGTTGCTGAGATTGATTCTGCCCAGCTCTGCCGGGGCCCAGTCCCAGCCTCCCTTGATATAATCCTTGGCATATTTGTCCGTATTCTCTTTGCCGAACCGTTCATACAAATATTCTCCCATACCATATCCGGTGCCGGTTTTTACGAATTCACGCCCCGATTTCTTATTGATCAGCGAACTTAAATTCCCTGATTTTTTATCAATCGTCAACTTGATAAAAGTATTCTCCAGAGTCAGCTCCTTATCTTCAGTTATGCTTATATTTTCCTTTGCAGCTTCTGTAGCTGAGGGTTTTGCCGGGATAAAAGTCTTATAACCCAGGGAGGGAACATCCTCCGCCAGAAAGGTGATCACATTGCCTTCATTTGAGATCGGAATAATCTTGCCGGTCTCCGTATCCTTCAACGCTTTTGCCCCAAACCAATCTGAATGCTGGTTCATAACAATCCAGCCGGTTCGTTTCCATGGCAGGGGATTATACACAACCACACGGCTGCCTGCAACTCCGATAGCTGCCGTCAGTTCTTCCATTTTTCTGGAATAGGTTCCCTGATCAAGGATCTCAGCATCCAGAACATGCCTCCCTTTCTCTTTCCACGAAAGTTCGATTTTGTCAAACGTTCCGGCTGATCTCAGTTTTTTGAACTCGTCGCCATAACACCAGTAGCCTGATGATCCGTGCGACATGGCCAGCCCGAAGGTATGCTCATCAAACAACAGGCATTGTTCATAGATGTCTTTCAATTTGTCGGTTACATCATTGGGCGTTCCTCCCCATTGCTCAAGCTCGGTGCTGAGTAACTCAAGACTAACCGCGTCAGCCTTAACTTTACCCGCAGCTTTCACCTCTTCGGGCATCGACATATACCCATGTATCCAGGTGTCGGGCATGTCGCCTTTTATTACCGGCAACTCCGGTTTTTCTTTCATGATCGCATCATAAAAATCCGACATCCTGCCAATGGTCAGTTTTGCATTTGGAGCCAGTTTTCTTGCAGTTTCAAGAGTTTTCATTACCTCCTCGATTGGCGGAGCACCTACATTGTCGTTCGTGTGAATAATTGCGATCCAGGTTTTAAAAGGCCAGTTGTCGGCCGGAATGATGTCGGTTCCGTAATAGGCTTCCCAGTAAAGGGTCATCAGCCGCGACTTATCCGGTCCTTCCCACCAGAAAAGCACAGGAATATCAGGCGAACTGGAGGCGGAGTTGCAACCGATCTGCAGAAAATCGACTCCGGCATTTTTCAGTAGCGTGGGCAGGAACCATGAGTGACTGGGAACGTCGGTGAGCTTGGCATCCCGGGGTAATTCCAGACCATGGTCACGGGCTATTTCCGAAGAGAACTGCATGCTTCGGGTGAGTGCCTCAGGAGTGCCTGCCTCAGTTTCGAAGGTAAAGGGAAGCGCATGGACAACAAACCGCCCGTCACGAATGGCATCATCAATTACTTTTTTGGATTCCCCTGACCGGTTTGCCAATATCTCCTTCATCGGCCAGCCGGGAATCGTCCAGCGAAACTGCTCATTGGCCGGCATGGCTTTCGACTCATCCAGCGTTTTGAGCGTTTCATTGATCATCGAAGTGCTGTATTTCTGCACGATGCGCTCCGCAAGATCTGTATAGCCGATATCGAAATGCGTTTTGAAAACAAAAATGATCTGCTCAATTTTCGGATTGGGTTTCCTTTCCTGACAAAAAATATTGCCTGATATAACGCTAAAAATCAGGGCTAACGTAAGTGAAATTAAGTGTTTCATGTTTTCGGGTATCGGGTATCGGGTGTCGGGTATCGGGTGTCGGGTGTCAGACTGACAATGCCTGAATAGCATTGACCGTTTTATTACAAATTAAACATATTGATGATGATGTTGAACTGTTGAAGTTGGGAAATAACTCGGAGAGTTATTCTCAATTTCAATAGTTGTTATTATCTTTTTGATAGTCATTGCATTACCAGGATTATCCTGCCTAAACTCCATCGGAGTCTTTCCTTGAAGGGAACTATGCGGCCTGTCGGTATTGTACATTA
>CAILAQ010000073.1 GCA_903832165.1 uncultured Bacteroidota bacterium
CAATAGCTGAAATTAAAAGGTTCCACCAAATTGAACGTTCCCAATTCCCTATGCTCAAATAGAAGCGGATAAGTTTTATCAGCGGTGCTAAGATTAACAGCAGCAACCTTTTCGTGGTCAATTGGTGTTTGGTCATTATTGTAGAGATATGCCCAACCATCGTTGATCAGGAATTTCTCATATGCTTTCCCAATTTTTATGGTCTTGAGGTACTTTAAATTCATATCATAAACCAACAGGGTCTGATAGGACAATACATAGACTTGGTTACCTGTGGCATCAACATCATAGCAGTAAGTGAACTCTCCCGGACCCGGATGGGATACAGCAGAAATCTTTTTTACAAAACCACCATCCCGGCGAAATACAAAAATTGCTTTCTGCGACTTATCCCAAACGACGAAACGGTCGCCATAAGAAACAACCTTTTCAATACGCCGGATCAGGCAGTCTTTATTGGTTTCCAACGGGATGAAGGCAACTCGAAAGGTTGTCATCAATTCAACATCTTTATCTATGACACTGCAATCAACATTTATTGACTTAAGAGGATGGGATACACTTTGATTATAGCCATTGATCGCAAATGAGAAGCAGATCATTGAAGCAAGAATAGTTCTTTTCATCTTTTTAGCTTAGGTGCAAAAACTCTTTGCAATCAGTTCTTGACAAATCTCCTGGTCAACTTAGCTCCCAATTCGTCTGTCAATATCAATAAGTAAAATCCACTTTGTAATTTTGAGATATCCATCTGGTATGTGAACTTGCCTCCTTCGGTGTAATTTTCAGGCGAACCATCATCTGATAAAATACGACCAGCCATATCAAAAACCCGGTACCTGATTTTCTTGGCCTGCTGGATAACTATTTCAACATTGAGTTTATCGGTTGCCGGATTCGGATAAAGGTTCACAAAATCAAGCCCGGGCAGGGATTCACAGAGATTGGTGAAATAGACGCAGGGAGCAGGTTCGGTATTCTCTTTAACTTTTGCATTCTTTCTCTGATCAACGGCAGATTCTATTCCGGAAGCCAATCCTGAAGGTTTAGTAATTAACCAAACCCCTACCCCAACGGCACCATCCATAATCGGAACAAAATTCGGATCTAACCGTTTCCTCTGAAAATTGAATTCCTTCAGCATTGGAACTCCGATCTCAGTAGGAAGACAGGCAAAAAAGCGTTCATTCGGATAAATCCAGAAAATACAATTTTGCACTTTCTCGGAAAGAGTTGTATCAATAATTTTAACCGGCAAAAATAAATCAGCTGATGGATTTATAGGATTAAATGATTCCGCCAGAGTGGAATCTTGTTTGCTCAGATCAGACACTGAGCCCATTTGAAAGAATTGAATTTTGCCACCTTTTCGATAGTGAACCGACAAAAGGCATAAAGACGGAAATGCCGGGGGAACAGCATCTTCAATTCCATTAGCTTCCGAAAAACCTTCCTTCCCTTTTACACCAAGGCTAAAGTTCTGCCATTTATTATCTCTTCTTAAAACAAAGGAGAATCCTCCCTGGTCAAATGAAAAACCAAAGCACTTGAACACATCGGAGCTAAGTCTAAGGGTATTTTTCGGATCGTGCAAAGTATCAATGCTAATTATTGCAGGACCCTGAACATTAATTGCCTGTGTACCATTACTCTCTGGCGATTTATCTTGAACCATTTCAGTTTTGTCGTTTCGCTGATTACTGACTAATGTTTTTAACTTTTCAACTGTAGCACTTGGCATTTCAACCTTTTTAGAATTTATAGAAGGTGCAATTTCTGTTAAATTCTGTTTCTCAATTACCTTTTTATCTTCCTTGATACTTGGGTTCAAAATCAACAGTGCCGAGGTTATAATAACAATTGGTGTGATCATGATTAAAATTTTTAACGGATTAAAAAATTGCATGATCCGTCGGGGCCGTAAGGAGTGTTTGGCTGCCAGTGGCGAAGTTTTACCTTGCTCCACCAGCGATAACAGCTTGCTGGCCGGAGCTTCCGGTGTTGCTCGACGCGCCTGCTCAAATAATTCAGCTAAATCCTCATTTGTTTTCATTTGCGTCCCTCCCCTCCCGGGACTGAAGTCCCAGGCTATTAATATTATCACCACTTGAGCCTTGAGTCTCGAGCCTTGAGCCTTCCGACGGTTCTTCTAACCATAGCCGCAACTGATCCCGTCCTCTGCTGAGCCTCATTTTGACGCCCGATAGCGATCCACCCTGCAATTCACGAATCTCTTCGATTGAAAAACCCGAGAGCTCGAAAAGAACAATGGCTTCACGCTGCTTATCAGGCAGTTTACTCAGAAGTTCATTTAGTAGCGTTACATCATGACTGGTATCCGGCAGTGCCCCCTGATCCGGCAGCAATTCTGCCGCCTTTTCATCGTACACCCCGCGGAACCTGATTCTCCGGTAATGTTGCAGTCGCAATCTACGGGCAACACTGAACAGATAAGCTTTGAAGGAATCTTTCTTCCGGAGCCGTTCCAGATTCTCAAAGACAATCAGTACAGTTTCACCTGCCAGATCAAGGGCATCATCGCGGTTACCGGTGAGACCGCGGCAATACCTCAGGAACGCCGGGTGACAGGGAGTGTACATCTCCCGGAACACCTCTTGTTTGGTTGGATTCAATTGCGACTATTGGTTACCGTAAGATAGATGCATGAAAGGGAAAAAAGTCACAAAAGGAAATCTATCAGGTTTTTCCATTGAATCCCATTTCGGTTGTACTCGGGAAACTTATCGAGAGAAAGCACCATTTTGGGATGGCTATCGTTGATTTTCTCCAATGCACCGAACTCGCGTTCAACAGTTTTAGTGTCGGTTAGCAGATAAGCAACCTGGATATATAGAGGCTGGTGATTTTTTGTGGCAATAAAGTCAATTTCCAGATCATTCATTTTGCCGATATTAACTTTATAGCCCCTCGACAGAAGTTCTAAAAAAATAATGTTTTCGAGAAGCCCTGAGATGCCTTCCAGCTTGTAACCAACCAGATTGTGCTTTAACCCGATATCACCTGAATAATACTTCTCGTGTATCTCAAGCAATCGCTTACCTTTAATATCGTATCGATTGGCTTTGTGAAAAATATAGGCCGATGATAGTATGGCAAGATAGTTTTGCACAGTATCTACTGAACCCTTGACTCTTTGTGATTTTAGAAAATCAGCAATTTTCTTGGAGGAAGTAATGTTTCCGCAATTATCAGCAGTAAAGCGGGATATACTTTCCAGCAAGGAAATTTCCCTTAACCCATTTCGTTCCACTACGTCCTTTAGCAAAATTGTATCATATAAAGAGGAAATGTATTGCCCGATCACCTCATCATCGTATTCCATATGGTGAATTCCCGGAAATCCTCCGTATTTCATAAACATTGCGAATTCCTGTTCCATTTTGTCACGTTCAGTGACCCCGCGGAATCTCAGGAATTCAGAAAAAGTTAAGGTATACATCCGGAATTCTACGTAGCGTCCGGTAATGTAGGTGGCC
>CAILAQ010000074.1 GCA_903832165.1 uncultured Bacteroidota bacterium
GATGCGAACACCTCATTATAAGAAGGGTTAAGGTTATACAGAATTGTTTTGGCCAGCTTGTCATCAAGGTCGAGAAAATCGAAAAAACGGGCCATCGGTCCTGCCACCGGCAAGTCACTGATGGAATCAAATCCCGTATCCGGTCCCAGCTGGTTCAGATTGCGGCTATTGGTATTCCGCAAGGCTCCGATATGAAATTGCTGTACCCAGCCTTTTTCGGCATCCAGACGTGCCAGGTCCAGCAGGGTTACTCCGGCAAGGCGAGCCGCAATCCCCGGTTCAGAAATGGCTTCCCGGTCTTCGCGGATGGCATGAAATGCAGACTCAATTTCCTCTGCGCTGATATCTGCCGGTGGGAAAGTCTCCAAACCATGGTCGGACAAGCGACAGCCCAGATGATGGAAGTAGTTATGCCGGTTCCTTAAAGCATCAATCAGATCCTGGTATTGAACAATTTCAATTCCAGTCAACGCTGAGAGTGTATCTACATAACGGTTCCAGGTTTCAGGCTGGTCATAAGCCAGCACTTTATCAGGCCTCCAGGTTGGTAAAACTTTAATTTTCCATCCGGATTCAGCAATTCTTCGATGGGAATCAAGTGAGTCAAGCGGGTCATCCGTGGTGCACACTACCTCAACATTCATCTTTTCGAGTAGTGAGCGGACTGAGAATTCTGGCCTTCTCAGCTTTTCGGAGGCAGTTTCGTAAATACTTTGACAGGTAACAGGTGACAAGTGACCTGTGATTCCAAAATAGCGCTGGAGCTCAAGATGGGTCCAGTGATAGAGCGGATTTCCCATCGTATATGGGACAGTTTCGGCCCATTTTTCAAATTTTTCATAATCGGTGGCGCCGCCTGTAATGTATTGTTCAGGTACTCCATTCGCCCGCATGGCCCTCCATTTGTAATGATCGCCATAAAGCCATGCCTGGGTAAGATTCTCGAACTGATGATCTTCCGCAATCATTCTTGGATTTAAATGAGAATGATAGTCGATAACCGGTATCCCGGCTGCATGCTCAATATATAAGCGTGTAGCAGTGGAATTTGTCAGGAGGAAATCTGAATTTAAAAAGGGTTTCATTTTGTTTTTTTCTGTTTACTGCATCCATTGAGTATGGAAAAACTCACCCCTCGGCCGGTCGGTACGCTCATAGGTGTGCGCTCCGAAATAATCACGCTGGGCTTGTAAAAGGTTAGCCGGCAAACGCTCACTGCGGTAGCCGTCGAAAAAAGAGATCGCTGCTGAAAGTGCCGGCACCGGAATTCCTGTGAGAACAGCATCGGAAATTACTTTGCGCCAGGAACGCTGAACCTGCTCCACCTGATTGCCGAAGAATGGATCCAGTAAAAGATTTGCCAGGGCAGGATTACGCTCGTATGCTTCCTTGATCTTTCCAAGAAAGGCCGATCGGATAATGCAGCCGCCTCTCCACATCAGGGCAATCCCGCCATAATTCAGGTTCCATCCGTATTCCTTAGCGGCAGCCTGCATAAGCATATATCCCTGAGTGTAGGAAATTATCTTGGCAGCATAAAGAGCTTGCCTGATTTCCTCAATCTCTTTCTTTAGGTCTCCCCGTCTATCGTCTCCCTGTCTTTCGTCTTCTCGTCTTTCGTCTCTTAACGTATCCGCCGCTAATACCCGTTCCTCTTTCATAGCCGACAAGCTGCGCGAAAATACTGATTCAGTGATCAGTGTCAGTGGTACGCCAAGTTCCAGGGCTGCTTTGCCTGTCCATTGGCCGGTTCCTTTCTGGCCGGCTGCGTCAAGTATCAGATCAACGAGGAACTTCCCGTCTTCAGCCTTGAATTTCAGTATATCAGCAGTTATTTCAATCAGATAGCTGTCGAGCTCGCCTTTGTTCCATTCTGAAAATACTTCGGACATCTCTCCGGGAGTCAGATGCAGGCTGTCTTTCATAATCTGGTAGGCTTCGCAGATCAACTGCATATCGCCATATTCAATACCATTGTGAACCATTTTTACGAAATGACCGGCGCCGTTTTCACCTACCCATTCACAGCAGGGTGTGCCGCCTTCAACCTTGGCAGCAATGGTCTGGAAAATCGGTTTTACCAGTTCCCAGGCGGCCTTTGATCCTCCCGGCATGATCGATGGGCCATTTAGGGCTCCCTCTTCTCCGCCTGATACGCCGGTTCCGATAAAATACAAACCCCGGCTCTCGATATATGCTGTGCGCCGGTTGGTATCCGGATAATGACTGTTCCCGCCATCGATAATCACATCTCCAGCCTGCAAAAGCGGGATGAGCTGCTCAATCAGGTCATCAACAGGTTTTCCGGCCTTTACCATCATCATTACTTTTTTCGGGCTTTCCAGCGACGATACAAATTCCTCC
>CAILAQ010000075.1 GCA_903832165.1 uncultured Bacteroidota bacterium
AACGTTTTGGACCCCAAGGCAGATAGTGTTTTGAAGCAAGCACTTGTCATCTACAAAAATTTGCATAATCTTAAGTATGAAGCCCAGGTGTTAAATGAATATGGCGTTTTGTATGACCGACGATTCAAACCTACTATTTCGCTCGACTATTTTAAGCAGTCCCTTGCAGTAAAGCAGAAGATTTCCGGACTTGACAAGAAAGAATTTATTGTAGTATTTAACAATATCGGAACATGTTTCCACTATCTTGGTAAGACTGATAGTTCAAGGTATTATTACAAAAAGGCTGTTGCATATGCAATAGCATCAAAAAGGAACCCTGCCGAATTTTACAACAATCTGGGTGCGAGTTTCGGATTGCTCAATCAATATCGCGAATCTATCGAATATTTTCAGAAGGCAATCAACTGTCTGGATTCAAGCTGTTCAGCAACAGACCTCAAAGCAAATCCCAATATCAGCAAGGCAAGTCCCAAGCTTGCTGAAATCACTGCCTTTAAGGCACATAGCTTTCACAGGCAATATAAAGTTACCAAAGATCCCCAGGACCTCATTGAAGGGTTGAACTCTTTTAATTGTGCCCTTGATATGATCGATACCCTGCGTTTCCTGTATTCATTTGAAAGCAAGCCTTATCTTTCTTCCGATGCCAAAATCCATTATTACAATGCGCTGGATATAGCGATCGATCTCTTTGACCTAACGGGCAAAAAAGAATACCTTGACAAAGCATTTGAATTATCTGAACGAAACAAGTCATCGATATTGAATGAATTCCTTCGGACCAACAGAGCCAGGGATTATATGGGAATAGTAGCACCCTGGTTAGCAAAAGAAGACAGTATCAAGCAGTTAATAAACCGAAATGAGACCTGGAAGATCAACCCAGACCTTCCGGAAAACAAGTTGCCGGCAATAACTGATCGATTATCTCAACTTAAAGATACGTTGAGAATTATGAACAATACGGCCAAACATAATAACCCTGAGTATTTTCAACTAGTTTATTCCAAAAATACTTTTCCGCAGGATACGATTCAGAAGCTTCTCGCTCCCGGCGAAGCCTTATTGGATTACACTGTAATTCATGATAACAGGCTTGACCTGGACTATATGGTTGTTTTGGTTATGACGCGTGATACGCTTTTCAGTTTCAGGGATACATTACAAAAACAGTTCAGAAGTGAGATAAATCTCTTCAGAGCGACTATTACTCCTTATGTTGACAACCAGGTTTTTAAGGACTTCAGCCGGTTATCTTATATGATGTACCAGTATTTTTTCGCACCCATTGAAAAATTCAGGGGTATAAATAAGTTAATCATCCTGGCAGATGAAGAGTTGGGATTTCTGCCATTTGAAGTATTTGTTTCAGATACAGTAAAGCCTGAAGGTTCGGATTTCCGGAAGTTAAATTACCTCAGCCGAAAGTATCAGATTTCCTATATTTCCTCGCATGAACAGCTATACCAGTTCAGAAAGCCGAAAACAAAAAGCGAAAGGGCAACTGTATACGCATTTGCACCTTTTGTGAATCATGGAGTAAGAATGGGCACGCTCAATTTATTAACGTTAGAAAACTCAGCGGCTGAAATACAGTGTCTCAAAAAGTGGTTTAGAGCCAAAATATACGTTGATAAACAAGCCGGAGAAAAAAGTTTGCGTCGGGCCTTTCAACGAACTTCCATAATTTCCCTATCCACCCATGGGATAATGAACATAAAGGAACCCATGCAATCCAGACTTCTGTTAGACACTACCCAAACTGACGGCAGTCTTTATGACGGCAGTCTCTATTTATTTGAGATGCTGTCCCTAAGGATCAAATCTCCTCTTGTTATATTAAATGCGTGCAACACTGGTATGGGTAAGTTAGAGCCTGGAGAAGGAATAATGAGTATGGCGAGAGGATTCCAATATGCCGGCGTGCCCACGATTATTACTACATTATGGCCAATAGATGACAAAGCATCGGCTGCTGTCATGAACGTCTTTTTTGAGAATCTTCATGCGGGAATGGATCAGGGGGAAGCACTTATGAAGGCGAGAAATAGTTATATCGATCATACTTCGAAAGCGAAAGGAGCTCCGTTTTTTTGGGCGGGCCAGGTCCTGGTCGGAGATCCCGGTCCGTTGAATATCCGTCAAAAGCCAAAACCCTTTATTTGGATTTCATCTCTACTGATTGCAGCCATTTTAGCTCTCTTTCTGGTCTATAATAAAAAGAGGCGCTAATGTTTCAAGGCACTTGAATCTACAATAAAAAAAACATAGATTTGCACACCAAAATTAATTCGAACATAGTTATTTCATCATTTTACAAGTAATTAAGGGAGTTATGAAAGTTTATCAGACTAATCAAATACGGAACCTGGCACTTCTGGGCAACTCGGGATCGGGAAAAACAACCCTGGCCGAATCGCTCCTTTTTGATGGGGGTGTGATCAGCCGTCGCGGGGATGTGGGAAGTAAGAATACTGTATCGGACTGTCAGGAAATAGAACATGAGCGAGGCAACTCTGTTTATGCAACCGTTCTTTACACAGAATACAAAGATCACAAAATCAACATTATTGACACCCCCGGTGCCGATGATTTTGTAGGCGCAACCATTGCCGCCCTTAGTGCAGTTGAATTTGGTTTGCTGCTGATCAACGCTCAGCATGGTGTCGAAACGGGAACCGAATCCCTGATGAGGTATACCGAAAGATATCATAAACCGGTAATTCTGGTAGTCAATCAGCTGGATCATGAAAAGGCGCATTTCGATAAAGCTGTTGAAAGTGCACGCGAAGCATTTGGTCAGAAAGTAGCTGTTGTTCAATATCCGATAAATGAAGGCGTAGGATTTGATACTGTTGTTGATGTATTAAAGAAAAAGGCCATTAAATACCCTGTTGGTGGCGGAGCGGCTGTAGAAATGGAGATTCCTGCCAGCGAAACAAAAAAGGTTGACGACTATTTTTCCAGATTAGTTGAATTGGCTGCAGAAGCTGATGAGAGTCTGATGGAGGCCTTCTTTGCCAACGATACGCTGACTGATGATGAATTGCGTGCCGGATTAAAGAAGGGTATTGCTGACCGGGGAATTTTCCCAATCCTCTGCACTTCTGCCAAGAATGTACAAGGAACCCAGCGTCTTTGCGACTTCATTGTAACCTTTGCACCTACTCCGGACCAGAGCATTTACAAATTCAAGAATGGCCAGGAGATAAAGATTGGACAGGCAGGACCGAACATTGCCTTTGTTTTCAAAACCTTTACAGAGCAGCATCTGGGTGAGATTAACTTCTTTAAAGTCATTTCGGGTAAGCTTATTGAAAATATTGACCTTCTGAACCTTAACACGAATGCCAAGGAGCGTGTCAGTCAATTATTCGCCGTTGCAGGAAAAGCACGTCAAAAGGTTGACACTATGTTTCCAGGCGATATTGGGGGT
>CAILAQ010000076.1 GCA_903832165.1 uncultured Bacteroidota bacterium
ATCGGCAGGGGTGCCAAATGGAAGTGTTCGGGTGGAATCGATGTTGCCGATTATACAAAACCGGTGTCCGTATTTTTCTTTTATCGTCCGTAAATCCATATGTGCTGTGCGTTGAAGTGGATGTACGGAGCAAATTTTTGTCTGGGCAAGGTCATCAAGATATGAATTGATGTTGCCGCAGGAATGCAGTAGTACCGGGACTTTCAGACTGTCGATATATTCGGCAAGCTCAGTAATATGCGGCAGGAATATTTCGCGAAAATGATCGATCGCGAAGAAACAGCTGTTGCTGTCGCCCAGATCTTCGCTGATCCACATGCCTACACAACCGGCTTCCACGGAACGCCGGGCCGCTTCCTTAAAATAGACATTGGATAACTTAAGTACATCAGTAATCAACTCTGGTTCTTCATACAGTGCATAGCATATTCTTTCGAATCCCATTAAGAGCCATGCAGTGCACAATGGGCCGCTCACTCCTCCCAGAATGGCAAGCTTATCATGATTCGCTTCGATGGCTGCTATGATCTCCGAATCACGACCGGGCAGGGTGGGATCGGGAAGCTTGTATTTATTCAGGTCTTCCCTGCTTTTTATCGGATAATCTATCGGAGCATCAATTGGCCAGGAGGATTCGTTCTTCTGGTAGGTTGTACCCCACTCATCCTGATAGACGCTGGTTGTAAGATATTTCGGCTGCAGCCCGGTGAATCCGCCAAAAGGAACCCAAACAGCATCGTGATTCAATGCCATCGCACATTCAACAGCATCTTTCCCATTGTACCCTTCAGGCTTCCGGCCAATAAGATGTTCATACATGGGCTGTTGAAACAGAAAATCAAACATTGGAACACGATCCGGCACTCCTCGCCTTAAAGCGGTTAGAAAACGTTCCTCGTGAGTCATATGCATTAATTATTTGATTTACTTTAAAGCAAAATAACTTAATTATGAAACGTATTGTCATTTTGATTTCAGCTTTATTTTTTCTGGCCTCAGGTGTTTTGGAATCTGTTAATGCCCAGGATACCCAATATGTTCGCAAACAGCTGGTTAAGCTTTGTGGACCGGAAATGCACGGCCGGGGATATTATAAGCGTGGCGATGGCATTGCTGCGAATTACATTGCAGACCAGTTTAAGCAGCTTGGAATAAAATCTTTTCCTGCAGGATTCCTGCAACCCTATACATTTAATATCAACATCATTAATGAGGTTATGGTAAAGTTCAATGGGGCTGAGCTGAAATTCAATACGGATTACGTGGTTAGCCCGAATTGCGGTTCCCTCACCGGGAAATTTAAGCCGGTCATGGTAAACGCAAAGCTGATGGCGAAACCGGAGAAGTTTCTTGAAGCAGTGAATGCAGCACCATCCCCCAAAGTGGTTGTATTGGATTCCGCCGGATTGAAGAATCCGGAATTATTTCGTTTTATCAAGGCTCTGGCTACCGAGCAACAATTCGGAATAACCGCGTTGATTGAGGTTCTCGAAAGTACACCAGGTACATACCCCGGAAGGTCAGCCATGAAAATTCCACATATTAAAGTTGGAAGGAAATCAATTCCTGCCGAACTGAATGAGGTGGAGATGAAAATTGTCAATGAATACAATGAAAATTATCCAACTCAGAATGTGATCGGATATCTGCCCGGCCAATCAAAAGAGTATATCGTTTTTACCGCTCATTATGATGGTTACGGTTCATACGGGGAAGGAAACTATAATGCAGCGGCTGAAGATAATGGAAGCGGCACCGCAATGGTGATGGATCTTGCCCGTCATTATATGCAGGGTAAAATGCCATACTATTCAGTGGCATTCATGCTGTTCAGCGGTGAAGAGGTCGGACTGATGGGCTCAAAGAATTATGTTGCCAATCCACTTTTCCCACTTGATAAAATTAAGCTGGTGATCAATCTTGATATGGTGATGACCGGCCAGGATGGCGTTATCCTTTTCGGCGGCACCGGCCGTCCGAATGAGGCTTCGATTATTCAGAAGATCAATGAAGAGCACCAGTACATGAAGAATGTTGAGAGCAAGGAGGGTACTGCAAACAGCGATCATTATCCTTTCCAGGAAAAAGGTGTTCCGGCGATATTCTTCCTGACCAAAGGGCCTTCCGGGCGTGGTCATGGTCCGGACGATACCTACGATAAGCTTCCGCTTTTTGCCTATGAGAATCTCTTTAAATTAGTTGTCGCAATCCCGGAAGAGCTTAAAAAGCAGGAGGTTCATTAGTAGTGGAGGACGCGCGTGTCCTCCAATCTACCCGCGCGTCCTCCAATCTACCCGTTAGAGTTCGAGCAGTGTGACGATCTTGGTGTAGAGAATTTCGGGTTCGAAAGGTTTGGTCACAAAGTCGTTCATGCCAGCGGTGAGGCATTCCTGAACCTTTTCCAGCAAAGCATCTGCTGTCAGTGCAATAATCGGAACGGAAGATTTCATGGTCTGGCGTATGTATAATGTGGTGTCAACGCCGTCCATTACGGGCATCTGCTTGTCCATTAAGATGATATCGCACTCATTATCGGTAAGGAATTCAATGGCTTTCTTGCCGTTCCTGGCCTGAAATATTTCCATTTTCCATAAGGTGAGAATGGATTTTGCAACAAATTGGTTCATCTCATTGTCCTCAACAATCAGCACCCTGCGACCTTTCAATTTTTCAAAATCGATAACCAGTTTTTTCTGGCTGCCGGTTAAGGTGGTTTTATTGCTGCGCTTAAGTGTAAGTGTGAAATGGAAGTTGCTTCCCTTATTCTTTTCACTTTCCACCTCAAGCATGCCACCCATCAGCTCCACCAGTTGCCTGCTGATCGAGAGCCCCAGGCCGGTGCCTCCGTATTCGCGAGCTATTTTTGAACCTCCCTGTTCAAAACTCAGGAATATCTTATCGAGATGAGCTTTATCTATCCCGATACCGGTGTCGATCACAGAAAAATGAATAGTATTGGTCAGATTGTCGCTTGCTGAAAGCCTGGCTTCAACCCTCACCTGCCCCTGATTGGTGAATTTAATCGCATTGCTTACCAGGTTAAGCAAAACCTGTCCTAAACGGGTGGGATCACCCATAAGCACTGGAGCTGTCTGATCATCGATGGAATGGAGGAGCTGAATTGATTTCTGGCCTGCCTTAATTTCCATGGTCCCGATGACGCGTTTAAATACGTCTTTCAGGGAAAAGGAAGTCTCTTCAATCGTCATGAGGCCGGCTTCAATCTTCGAGAAGTCGAGTATGTCATTGATGATGGTCAGCATCGTCTCAGATGAGTCGGTAAGCCTCTGGTGAAGTTCTGCCTGTTCAGGAAGATGAGGCGCATCAGTCAGCAGCCTCACGATTCCGTGAACGGCGTTCATCGGAGTACGGATTTCATGGCTCATATTTGCCAGGAAAGCGCTTTTTGCTCTGGTGGCCTCAATAGCTTCCAATCGTGAAAGCTCTAGCAGGTTGTCTTTTTGCTTTCTTAATGTGATGTCGCTGTAATTCCAAAGGTTTCCAAGGAAAACGCCATCGGAGAAGATAGGGATATAGTCCCTTATGAAAAACCTTCCGTCCGCCAGTTGCAGTTCTTCATTGAGTACAAGCTCTTGCCTGATAAGTATTTCGTTGATCCTCCTAACAAATGCTTCGGGGTCTTTAAACATGAGCTTCGACTGCTCAGCAGATTGCGAACAGTCGGAACCGATCAGCAATGCCGGTTCCACCGGAATGGAGAACATGTTGCAGAAAGTATGGTTGATCAGTGCAATCCTGCGGAATTCGTCCTCTACAAGTACTCCGGAATTCAGATTGGAGATCAACGCCGATAACCGGGAATTTGATCTCTTCAATTTCCACTCCGCTTCTTTCCTGATGGTTATATCGCGACCATACAGAAATACACTGCTGGTATCGGGTACCGGTTGCAGAGTGAAATGAAATGCCTTGTTGCCGTCAGTAATTTCAGTTTCCATCTTGAGACCGGAATTTATAACCGAACTAATCAGTCCTGAGAATGATTGTCCGACAGGAGATCCGATTTTAGAATGCCTGAAGGTTTCAATGTTGAAAAATGACGGGTTTGCATACAAAAGAGTGCCATCGAAGCCAACCCTCATTATGGGATTGGGATTTTCTGCAGGAATGCGTGCAAGGATCTGCAATTCCTCCATGCTCAACCCCGATAATTCATTGGTTTCCATGTCTCTTTTTAACAATGCGCAGCTAATATATAATTATTACAGTGATTTATTTATGCTTTGATCCTAATACAAAAGACTCCAGCTCCTCCAGCGATTTTCCCTTTGTTTCCACCAGGTATTTCCAGAAAAAAAAGAAACTGACCAGTGTGGCAAAACAGTAGAAACCAAAGACAGGTGCGGTTCCGAATTTCCCCATCACGATAGGGAAAAGAAAGGCGGTTGCACAATTGATCACCCACACAGAGAAGGAACTGATTGAAGTTCCACGCGACCGGATGCTGTTCGGAAACATTTCGGAAAGATAAACCCAGACAACCACACCCATGGTACAGGCAAATGAGGCCGTGAATCCAACCACACAGGTAAGTAAAACAAAACCTCCAAGGAAGTCATAGGTCATTCCGGCGGCAATAAGGCCAAGAAAAATGGTCATGCCAATTGCTCCGGCCATCAGCAGAGCCTTTCGGCCCACCTTGTCGATAAGGGACATGCCGAGTAATGTAAATAGCAGGTTTGTGGCGCCTATTACGACCGTTTGCATAAGAGCCGAGTCGCTTGAGAATCCGGCTGACTGGAAAATCGAGGGGGCATAATACATGATCACATTGATTCCGGTAAACTGGCTGAACATTCCAAGTACCATTCCAATGATGACGATGCGTGTATAAGGTTTCCTGAAAAGTTTTACCCGGATGCCATCACCTGTTTTTTGTACGGATTCAATGATCTCCTTCATCTCCGGTTCGATATCCTCACCGGGGTTGAGCCGTTGAATAACTTTGCGCGCGTCGTCCGTCCGGCCCATCAGAACCAGCCAGCGTGGACTCTGGCTGACGAAAAACAGCAAGGCGAAAAATAACAGAGCGGGCACTCCGCCCGATATAAACATCCACCGCCAGTTATTGTCGCCTGTATTCACCAGCAGGTAATTCGAGAAAAAGGCCAGCAGGATACCGGAAACAATGGCCAGCTGGCTAATGGCGACCAGTCTTCCCCTCCATTTGGCCGGCGCGATTTCCGATATATACATGGGTGAAAGTACCGATGCTCCGCCGATGGCGAGTCCGCCGATGAACCTGAACAGAACGAAAACGGATAGCGAGGTAGCCAGTCCCGTTCCAATGGCAGAGACAAGGAACAGGAGAGCCATGACTTTAAGCATCAGCCGACGTCCGAAAAGATCACCCGGTTTTCCTACGCTTACCGATCCGAGAACGCACCCGATAAGGGCTGAGGAAACTGCCCAGCCCAGCATAGCATTGGACAGGTCGAAGTACTTGGTAATGAATGGTATGGTTCCGGAAATCACAGCGGTGTCAAATCCGAAAAGCAGGCCACCCAGTGCGGCGGAAAAACTGTTTGCGGCAAGGTAAAGACGAGGGTGAGGCATTTGAAGAAGATTATAATTGGACAAAAGACAAAAGACAAATAGACAAAGGACTGAAGACGGTAAGAGTTGCTAATTTAATTATATTTGCGCTGATGAGCAGATTGTTCAAATATATTCCGGTTTTTGTTCTGTGGATAGCGGGTTTTGGCTTGTGTGCCCACTCCATAATCATCCATGACCATCATGCTGAAACCACCTGCTCCACGCAGCATGAAAAATGCCCGGCCAATGAAGAATCCAATGAGCACCATTCTGGTTCCCCCATTCATTGCCATGCATTTAATGATGTAGCCGCTGAGAAGGCGATACCCTACCAGTTTCAATCAAACATTCAGTGCAATGAATTGATTTTTAGTATAGCAGACAATCGTTTTGTTTTTGAATTGTCTGTTTGCTCCGCCTTGTACCCCATACCCCAAACCCTATACCCTAATCCGCATTTGCGGAATTCTTCCTCTTTGCGGGCTCCTCCTGCGTTAAGCTGATTTCTTACTCTTCCTTTTTATGTTGCAGGATATTTCAACATCCCTGCTTCCAATTACCGGCTTAATAACGAATGTTACATCATGATACATCGAATCATATCCTTTTCGATAAAGAACAAATTCATTGTCGGACTTTTTGTACTGGCTTTGATCGGGTGGGGAACCTATTCCATCACGAGGTTGCCGATTGATGCCATTCCTGATATTACCAACAATCAGGTCCAGATTATTTCAATCGCGCCGTCCCTGGCAGTTCAGGAAGTGGAAAGCTTTATCACTGCCCCGATTGAGGTTGCGGTGGCAAACATCTCGGGAATCATCGAACTCCGGTCCATATCAAGGTTGGGACTGGCAGTGGTGACTGTAGTATTTGAAGACAATACCGACCTTTACTGGGCCAGGCAACAGCTTAATGAACGGTTAAAGGAAGCGGAGGAATCTATCCCTCCCGGACTGGCTCAGATCTCACTGGCTCCGGTTTCGTCCGGACTGGGAGAGATTTTTCAATATCGCCTGGCAGTTACCAAGGGGTATGAGAGCCAGTATAATCCAATGGAGCTCCGGACCTTGCAGGATTGGGTGGTGCGCCGTGAAATGCTTGGCACGCCCGGAGTAGCGGATATTAACAGTTATGGTGGATTTGTCAAGCAATATGAAATAGCCGTTAATCCGGAGCGTTTGAGGGCAATGAACCTTACGCTGACAGATATTTTCACTGCCCTTGAAAAAAACAATGAAAATACGGGCAGCGCCTATATCGATAAGAAGCCCTCTGCCTGGTTTATCCGGGGTATCGGGCTGGTTAAATCGATTGAGGATATTGAAAAGATAGTAGTCAAGACAAGCGGCTCAGGATTTCCTGTCCTGATAAGGGATGTGGCAACTGTGCAGTTTGGCAGCGCCATCCGTTATGGTGCTTTTGTCGTGGATACCACTGAGGCTGTAGGCGGTGTTGTGATGATGCTGAAAGGATCGAATGCGCATGAGGTGATCGATAATGTAGCCACCAGGATTGAGTCGATTCAGAAGTCGTTGCCTAAGGAAGTCAGGATTGAGCCTTACCTTAATCGCTCCGATCTTGTTAGCCGTGCTATCGGTACGGTATCCCGAAACCTGATTGAAGGAGCACTCATTGTCATTTTTATTCTGGTCCTGCTTCTCGGAAATATCCGTGCCGGGCTTATTGTTGCTTCAGTTATTCCGCTTGCCATGCTCTTTGCAGTTTCCATGATGAAACTGTTCGGCGTATCAGGTAACCTGATGAGCCTGGGTGCCATCGATTTCGGTTTGATTGTGGATGGTGCGGTAATTATTGTGGAAAGCGTGGTGCATCGGATTTATACCAGCAAGAATCATCTGAATAATGTTGCAAAACTTACCCAGTCACAGATGGACGAGAATGTGCTCGACTCGGCCGGACGGATGATGGGATCGGCGACCTTCGGACAGATCATCATACTCGTGGTTTATCTGCCAATTATGGCCCTGGTGGGTATCGAAGGCAAGATGTTCAGACCGATGGCCCAGGTAGTGACTTTTGCTTTATTGGGTGCGGCTATACTCTCGCTGACCTGGGTTCCGATGGCGTCTGCACTTTTCTTAAGTAAAAAGGCTGTCCATAAGCCCAATTTTTCAACCCGGCTGATGGAATGGACCGGACGCGCTTTTCACCCGGTTATTTCGTTTGCTCTCAGGCATAAATTGATGGTATCGTTTGCTTCCATCGCACTGTTTGTTTTCAGCCTTTTTATGTTCAACCGTTTAGGCGGTGAGTTTATTCCTCAGCTGGAGGAGGGCGACCTGGCCTCAGGGGTCATGACGCTGCAGGGCGGATCGCTTTCAAATACAGTAGATATGGTGATTGAAGCCAACAGGATATTACTCAATAATTTTCCGGAAATCAAGCATGCGGTTTGTAAGATCGGGGCAGGGGAGATCCCAACCGACCCGACTCCAATGGAAACCGGTGATTATATCATTACTCTCAAGGATAAAAGCGAGTGGGTTTCGGCTAAAACAAGGGAAGAACTGGTTAGTAAAATGGAGGAAAAGCTGGTTGTCCTCGCCGGTGTAAAATTTGAATTCCAACAACCTATAGCTATGCGATTCAATGAGTTAATGACAGGTTCGAAGCAGGATATCGCCATTAAGATATTTGGCGATGACCTTAATGTTCTTGCTGAACGCGCCTCTGAGGTGGAGAAAATAATTCAGGATATTCCGGGTGTTAAGGATATCAATGTGGAGAAAGTTACCGGGCTGGCCCAGGTCCAGGTTGAATATAATCGCGACAGGCTTGCTCAGTACGGTTTATCAGTGGCTGATGTAAATCGGGAGCTTCGGGCCGCCTTTGCCGGCAGTCAGGCAGGGGTGGTATTTGATGAGGAGAAGCGATTTGCTTTGGTGGTGCGTCTGGATAAACCTTACCGGCAAAATCTGGATGATATTCGTAATCTCACTGTTGCTTTGCCTGATGGGCAGCAGATACCATTTTACCAACTGGCGGATATCTCGATAAAATCTGGCCCGGCACAGGTGTCCAGAGAGGAGACACGCCGCAGGATAACCATAGGATTTAATGTTCGTAACCGGGATGTTAAAGGTGTAATCAATGATGTCACTGCTTTGATCGATGAGAAAGTTCAGCTCCCCACCGGATATTATGTGACCTATGGAGGGCAGTTCAAAAACCTTGAAGCAGCACAAAAGCGACTGGCGATTGCTGTCCCGATTGCATTGCTGCTGATATTCATATTACTGTTCTTTACCTTTAACTCAGTTAAGCAATCCCTGCTGATATTTTCGGCTGTTCCAATGTCAGCCATTGGCGGTGTATTTGCCCTCTGGATCAGGGGAATGAATTTCTCGATTTCGGCAGGTGTTGGATTTATTGCGCTTTTCGGGGTGGCTGTTCTTAACGGGATAGTCCTCATTGCGGAGTTCAACCGACTCGAAAAGGAGGGAGTAACTGATATCAAAGAGCGGGTCCTCAAGGGCCTTCAAACAAGACTGCGCCCGGTTATTATGACTGCAGCAGTAGCTTCACTTGGATTTCTTCCAATGGCCCTTTCAACCTCAGCCGGAGCCGAAGTGCAGAAACCGCTGGCAACGGTGGTTATCGGAGGATTGATCAGTGCAACTTTGCTAACTCTGATCATACTTCCTGTTTTTTATGTACTCTTTTCCTCGCGGAAAAGAAGCCGGCGCAGGCTAAAAGGATTGGTACCCAATATTGTCGCCATTCTGGCCATTCTGGGTGCATTTACGCTGGTCAATCCTGCAAGAGGACAGCAGATCAAAAGAATCACA
>CAILAQ010000077.1 GCA_903832165.1 uncultured Bacteroidota bacterium
GATCATTGATTGCTGCTTCATTTATATATTCAGGTTGCGACAGGGATTCGTGATGCGAAGGAGGTGCCAGCTTTTGGAGTACCCGACTGACCGGACTTTTAAGAACGGTAAGGATCACCGCCGGAAGCAGCTGCATGATGAGAAAAAGTGAAGCCACCATTCTGCCCGGATCAGCAGGTAAAATGGAAAATAAATTCACCGAATGATCTCCGGACAACAGATAATCCGGGAAGATCAGCAAGGCCAGCGCAATCACTCCTGTGGTTTTAAAGATGGCCTGATAAAAGCTCACCTGTTTTCCCGACCCTTTAAGCCTGGAGGAAAGCAAAATGATATTGGTAGCTGAGCCAATCCCGGTACCCATCACGATAACCAGGGTCTGCATCATAGAAAGCAAACCAACTGCCAGCAGCGACAGCGCAACAACAGAAACAGTGGTACCCGATTGAGCCGCTACGGTGAGCAATATCCCTGAACAAAAAAGTAAAACCAAAGATTCGGCCGACACCTGAAGCATGTCCCTGAACCACGGAAGTGATTGCATCGGCCCGGCCGAATTCCGGATAAACATGACTCCAAGGAAGAGAAGAGCGATGCCCAGAAGGAATTGAAAGAGGAACCGCACTTTATTGGACTTATCCAGCTGCAGAAAAAAGGCGATTCCTATAAGACCGACAAAGTCAAGGGTCAGAACCTTAATATTCAGTATAACAATAAAGACCATGGCCGAAGTGCCAATATTTGCCCAGTTCATCAGGGACATCGATTTTTTCAGGTCGAGCAATCCGGCGGTATTAAATCCGGTGGTGATAAAAACTGCTGCTGACCCGCTCTGGGTGATCATCCCCGATAAAAAGCCAATAACGGCCGACAGAGCCCGGGTACGGGTAGCTCGCTGGATCATCTTTTTGAACCTGCCGCTAACCATCAGCCGCAAATTCTGGCTAATCAGCCTGAAACCTATAAAAAACAGGCCCAACCCACAGAATAGTGTACCAATAATTTCCATTGTTATCCTAGAAGTTCCTCCAACCCGGCCATTCGAAAAACATTACCTTAAGTTTTTCGCTAATGTATACCTTTAATCAGACCTTTATTCGTTTAAAAGAAAAGTTATCAATTTGTTAATATTTATAAGCCCCGGACGACAGATCGAACCAATGGCTTTGCTCTTCATAGTCAGCCACAACCTGCGCCTGATTTTCATACAGAAATGCATTCAACAACGTTGAGATCTCTTGTTTTAGAACCTGCAAGGCATTGTCAACCAAATCTTTACGAAAACCCTTCTCTTCGAGATATAAAACCAGATCCATGGATACAATGCGACTGATCAACTGTCCGAATTCCACCAGTTTTCTTTGCTGATAGGAGGAACTGATTTCAAAATTTACCAGATCGTGCACCCTGCCTGCAGCCCGTAAAGCATATTCTTTCAGGAACTGGTACAGGCTCTTTTCTTTCAAAGACTTCATCATTTTCAGAACAGACTCCGCAACCTGGTGATAGAGGATATCGTTTGATCCTTCGAATATCTGGAATGGGCGGCTGTCGACAACTGACCGACCGGCAATATGATTAATCTGATACCCCTTTGCTCCCACCAGCTGCAGCAGTGATTGAGCGGATTCCTGCATCATATCAGAAGTAACAGCTTTAATAATATTCGCTTCAAGGCCCAGGGAAGACACATCATTTTCAAGCCCGGCCAATTCGCCTGACTTCAGGCAAAAGGCGGAGCAGATTGTAAAATTTGCCTGCAAACGGGAAAGGCGATGCTGCACCTGATCATAGTCAAACAATTTTTTGGCCCCAACCTGGCGCGTCCGGGTATGATTGATGGCCTCATCAAGCATGCGCTTTATAAATCCCAAACCCATACCCGGGAACTGAAACCTGCTAAGGTGAAGGAGATCAAGAAGCATCTTTATGCCATTAGAATGTGGTATAAGTCTCTGTTCTTCGGGGATATGCACATCGATATGATTTCTGCCGTAAGGAATCTGATAAAGCCCGAGATTCTCAAAATACTCCTCCACAAAAATATTCTGCAGAGGTGCATGAACGTCGCAGATAAACATATCAATGTCGCGCATCAGGCTGCCTGATTCTGACTTTCGGCGGGCTGTCAGCAACCAGTAATCAGCCAGACCGGTAAGTCCTGCCCAGTGCTTCTTCCC
>CAILAQ010000078.1 GCA_903832165.1 uncultured Bacteroidota bacterium
AGGATCACCTTTCTCTTCATTTTTATAAAACCTCAGGTTTTCCAGTAAAAGTACTTCACCTGGTTTCAGGGCAGCTGCCATGGTATGGGCCTCCTCGCCGATACAATCCGGAGCGAACTTAACATCCACACCGAGTTTGGTTTTTAAGTCCGGAATCAGATGTTTTAAACTGTATTTTTCCGTGGGTCCCTCTTTCGGACGGCCAAGGTGCGACATCAGCACCACTGAGCCGCCATCAGCCAGGATTTTCTTAATGGTCGGGATGGCTGCCCGGATGCGGGAATCATCGGTAATTTCGAAACTGCTGTTGAGCGGGACGTTGAAATCGACCCGAATAATCGCCCTTTTACCGGCGAAGTTGAATGAATTCATTGTTAACATAGTGTATCTTGTATTAGAGAGGCTTCAAAAAGCCTGACAAAGTTAAAAAATGTTGGTTATTTTTGAGCCAATGCGCTTCAATGAAATACCCGGTCAGGATGCTATCCGAGCACGCTTGTTACAAGCCGTGAAAACCAACAGGGTAAGTCATGCTCTGATGTTATCCGGCACTTCCGGAAGTGGTAATTTTGCTCTTGCTCTGGCCCTCGCACAATACCTCCAGTGCACCTCACCCGTTGATGATGATTCCTGTGGGGTATGTCCGGCATGCCATCAGTCGGCGCAGTTTGTCCATCCGGATATTCATTTTGTTTTTCCCGTAGCCAGGACGGCAAAAATCAAGGATGAACCATCGAGCGATGATTTTATCACGGAGTGGAGACAGTACCTCTCTGCAGGAGCTTATCCTTCGCTGGAAGGATGGTATCATGCCATGAACATTGAAAACAAGCAGGCAGGAATTTTCAAGAAGGAGGCTCAGGATATTCTTCGCAAACTGAATTTCAAATCGTATCAATCAGACTATAAGGTAATCATCTTCTGGATGCCTGAGAAGATGAACACCACTGCGGCTAATAAACTTCTGAAAATTATTGAAGAACCGGCTGACCATACTGTTTTTCTCTTTGTTACCTGCGGAACTGATGAGATTTTACCTACGATCCTTTCGAGAACGCAATTAATCAAAGTCCCTAAAATTAATTCTGAGGCTTTGTATCAGAAGCTGCTAATGGAATACCCGGATCAGGAAAAACTCCTGCGCGGCATTGTTCAGCGATCGCAGGGTGATTATCTTCTTGCCCAGCAGATGATTGACCAGAGTGACCAGAACCTGCTAAACCGCGATCGGTTTTTTCGCTGGATGCGAATCTCCTTCGGATTGCAGATCCCGGAAATCACGCAATGGGTATCTGAGATTTCAGACATCGGCCGGGAGCGCCAGAAATGGTTCCTGCAGTATTCTCTTGGCATGATCAGGAATAATTATCTGCTCAATCGCGGCATGGCTGAACTGGCTGTTATGGATGATGAGGAAGCCGCATTCTCGTCGAGGTTCAATCAATTTATCCATTCCGGGAATATTGAGGGGCTTATGTCGGAGTTTGATCTTGCGATAGCCCAGATTGCCATGAATGCTAATCCGAAAATTCTCCTTACCGATATGAGCCTGCAGCTAAACCGTTTGCTCAGGATCCCTGCTGTTGCTGCAAAAGGCTGATGCCCACCGTTGCATCACAATTCAGCGGGAATAATTATCTTTACACCCATGGATACATTACAAGACGCGATACTATTCAGGGGTTGCCCCCATTTAGATACTGAATCGGAGGGAAAACCCTGCCAAAACCAGGAAGGATGCACCAAATTGAGTGTATTCGACTGGCTGAGAGACATTCCGCATGGAATCAGCGAAGAGGATCTGGTGGAGGTGAGGTTTAAAAATACACGAAAAGCTTATTACCGGAATGTTAATGCTCTGAATCTGGTTCCGGGAGAAATGATTGCTGTTGAAGCCTCGCCCGGACATGATATCGGCATGGTTTCACTGACTGGTCCGCTCGTGATGAATCAGCTGCGCAAGTACCGTATCAATCCGGCCGAATATGAGTTCCGGAAGGTATACAGGAAAGCCAAACAGGCTGATATCGAAAAATGGAAGGAAGCAATTGCTCTGGAGCATCATACTATGCTGCGGTCGAGGAAGATCACCCAGATGCTGAAATTGGACATGAAGGTTGGAGACGTTGAATACCAGGGGGATAAAACAAAGGCAATTTTTTATTATATTGCTGATGACCGCGTGGATTTTCGTGAGCTGATCAAATATATGGCCGAGGAATTCAAGATCCGGGTGGAAATGCGCCAGATCGGTGCCCGGCAGGAAGCAGGTCGCATCGGAGGAATCGGTTCCTGTGGTCGTGAACTGTGCTGTTCAACCTGGCTTACAAGCTTTGTAACGGTAACCACCACTGTAGCCAGGAACCAGGAACTGTCGTTCAATCCTCAGAAACTTGCAGGGCAGTGCGGGAAACTTAAATGCTGTCTTAACTATGAGGTTGATGCATATATCGATGCACAGAAAGATTTTCCATCAGCGGAGATCGTACTGGAAACCAGGGAGGGTTTGGCCTATCATCAGAAAACTGATATTTTCAAACGGATGATGTGGTATTCTTTTGACTCCTCATCCGCTTCACACCTGATTCCGGTTCCGGTGGAGAGGGTTATGGAAATCATCAAGCTTAACAAGCAGGGGATTATCGTAGAAAAACTTTCCGATCTTGATTTGTCGAAAGAGGTTAAAGAGGTTGGGTACATGAATGATGCGGGCTCAGAGAGCCTGACCCGTTTCGACGACAAGAAAAGAGGACAGCAACGCCGCCCGCAGGGGCCGCCAAGACCTCAGGTTCAGCAGAATCAGCAACCACAGGAAAATCGTCCCAAAATCACGGTTATTAAAAAATCATGAACCGGCTTGCGGGATCCCTGATGTTTCTGGCTACGGCGTTTTTTTTCGCTGCCTGCGGCCAGAAAGATTTCTACCTGAAAAATGTTCCGATTGAAAAAGGGGTGTGGCCAGCTGCCAATTTTTACCGTTTCGAAGTTCCGGTAAAGGATACAATCGGTTATTATAATATTTACCTGCAGGTAAGGAACGACGGACGCTACGAGTATTCAAACCTCTGGCTGTTTATTCGAACCAATTCTCCTACGGGCGCAAGTTTGCGCGATACCGTGGAATGCCGCCTCGCAAATGAACAGGGCAGGTGGGAAGGCAGGGGGTCAGGTGGCCGTTTCAGTGTGGAAATCCCTTTGCGCTACAGGGTGAAGTTTCCTAATCCGGGGATTTATATTTTTGAGATTGACCAGGGAATGCGCGAAAAGGAATTAAAGTATATCACCGATCTCGGATTGAGGATCGAAAAAGCAGGATAGTTTTGGCCAGGATAAATAAGATCAACCGGTTTATTGAGATGCGGGAATTTCCGCATGTATTTGAGCCCGACGGGCGTGCCATACTCACAACGGATTATGAGATGAAGGGGCGATGGAACAGTGATTTTTTCAGGAATGATAAGCCGATTATCCTGGAACTGGGCTGTGGCAGAGGCGAGTATACAGTTGAGCTTGCCAAAAGATCTCCGGATTTTAATTTTATCGGTGTAGATATAAAGGGAGCCCGAATGTGGAAGGGAGCCAGTGAATCGCTTGTTTCCGGGCTCGATCACGTTGCCTTTCTTCGTTGCCGGATTGAATTTCTTTTCCGGATGTTCGCCAAAGAAGAGATTAGCGAGATCTGGATTACCTTTCCTGATCCGCAGGCTCGGAAACCTCGTAAGCGACTGACATCCAGTAGATTTATCAATATGTATGTCGAAATGCTGAAGCCGGGTGGAAAAATTCACCTGAAAACCGACAGCATGATTCTGCATGAATATACAGTCTCGCTGTTGAAATGGAATAAATTGGAGCCTGAAAAGTGCACGGCCGACCTGTATTCCTCTGAGCTTGCCGATGACATACTTTCTATCCGGACTCATTACGAATCCGGTTTTCTGCGGGCCGGAATGCCAATCACCTATCTGTCTTTTGTTCCTGTTCACGGGCACCGTTGGGCCGAACCACGTGAGGAAATCACAGAGCCATGACCGATCCCGGTTTTTTCGACGCGGTATACCAGGTTGTACGGCAGATCCCGTTTGGAAGAGTTACCTCCTACGGCGCCATTGCAAAGTATCTTGGATCTCCCCAAGCTGCCCGTATGGTTGGCTGGGCGCTTAATAAATCATTCGACGGAAAGGGGTTTGTTCCAGCTCACAGGGTAGTAAATCGCTTTGGACTGCTTACCGGGAAAAACTATTTCGGATATTCAGATACAATGAAGCAATTGCTTGAAAATGAGGGCATAATGGTTGAAGATGATCAAATTCAAAATTTTGAACAAAAATTCTGGGACCCGGTGAAAGAAATGCCGGAAGCAGAAGTGTAAATGCGAAAAGATATTTAATTTTGGCGTTTATTTAAACTAAATAAGAATAATGGAATTACTTACAGCTTCCTTTGTGCTTGATTGCCTGAAGGAGGTCATAAATCCTGATAACGAGAAGGATATTGTTAGTCTTGATATGGTCAGGGACCTGAAAATTGATGGCCGGAAGGTCAGTTTTTCCCTCGTATTCCCGAAATCGAAGAATCCATTTGCCCAATCGGTAAAAAAATCGTGCGAACATGCCCTTACTTCTCAGTTGGGAAATGATCTGGAGATCAGTATAGATATTGACGCCGGGCAGGTTGTTCATAATGAACGGCCATTGCCCAACGTAAAGAATATAGTTGCCATTGCCAGTGGTAAAGGCGGGGTTGGCAAATCCACTATTTCCGTAAATATGGCGGTAGCACTTGCTAAGCTGGGATATACAGTGGGTTTGATTGATGCCGATGTCTATGGTCCTTCCATTCCCAAAATGTTCGATCTGGAATCGGCCAAGCCGGTTGTTAAGCAGGTGGATGGGAAAGATAGGATCATACCGGCAGAAAAGTATAATGTAAAAGTGCTCTCGATCGGATTTTTCGTTGACTCGAAGGAGGCCCTGGTATGGCGTGGACCGATGGCCACCAGTGCCCTGAAGCAATTGATCCACGACGGTTACTGGGGTGATCTTGATTACCTGCTGGTTGATCTTCCTCCAGGAACAGGTGATGTGCATCTGACCCTCGTTCAGAGTCTGGCTGTTACGGGTGTGGTTATTGTTTCGACACCGCAGGCAGTTGCACTGGCCGATGCGATCAAGGGAATCAGCATGTTTACCGGTAAGTCAATTAATGTACCGGTTCTCGGGCTGGTAGAAAATATGGCCTGGTTTACGCCGGAAGAACTACCTGACAATAAATATTATATTTTTGGCAAGGATGGATGCAAGAACCTGGCTGACTCGATGAATGTCCCTTTACTGGGTCAGATACCGCTGGTACAGGGTATCCGCGAGGGTGGTGACAATGGCCGGCCTGTTGCTGATGATGAAAACTCTGTGAGCGGCAGGGCTTTCATGGAGCTTGCACGTGAAACGGTCAGACAGGTGGGCATTCGAAATGCCTCTGCCGAGCCAACGGAGATTGTACAATTATCGAAATAATATAAAGTAGTGGCGGACCCGCGTGTTCACCATCAAAAACAAAACATTATGGTAACCGAAGAAATCAGAGAAAAAATTGTTAATGTCCTGGAACAGCTCAGACCATATTTACAGGCTGATGGAGGAGATTTATCACTTGCTGAGATTACGGATGATATGGTTGTCAGAGTGAATCTGACAGGTGCTTGCGGGTCATGCCCGATGCGGACCATGACACTGAAGGCCGGGGTGGAGAATACGTTGAAAAAGCAGGTGCCTGAAGTAAGATCCGTAGAGGCGGTTTAAAGCTCTCCGTCCTTTATCATATTGTAAATCTTTGATTTACCAATATCCAGCTTTTTAGCTACCAGCACCACATTGTTGTTATTTTTCTCGAGGTAGTGCCGGATAATTGTACTCTCATATTCGCGCAGGCTCATCTCCTGAGCAAACAGGTCGAGTCCGGTATTGGTAGGACTGAACATCACATCGTCCTCCTCGATAATCTGCTGGTTCGACATGACGACGGAAAGTTCCACTATGGCTTTAAGTTCCCTGACATTGCCCGGGTAGCGATAGGAGAGCAGCTTATTTCTTGCCTTGGCTGAGAATTCCTTCTTGGGAAGATTATTTTCCTTGCAAAAATCCTTCAGAAAATAGGAAGCAAGGATAATGATGTCGTTTTCTCGTTCAGACAGTGGAGGCAGGTTGATAGGTAATCCAAGAAGCCGATAGTAAAGATCCTCGCGGAACCGGCCTTTTTTTACCTCTTCCTGAAGGTCCTTATTGGTTGCAGTGATTATGCGGACGTCGACCTTTACCACACTGCTTCCTCCAACACGGACGATCTCCCTTTCCTGAATTGCCCGAAGAATTTTCACCTGAAGATCGAGTTCCATTTCGGCTATTTCATCAAAGAAGATAGTTCCACCGTTAGCCTCTTCAAATTTGCCGATATTCCTGCTGTATGCACCGGTGAAGGCCCCCTTCTCATGACCGAAAAGTTCGCTCTCAAGCAGCTCGCGAGGTATGGCACCCATGTTAACTGCGACAAAAGGTTTATCTTTTCTGATAGAATTATAGTGAACGGTTCGGGCAACAAGTTCTTTTCCTGTTCCGGTTTCGCCCCTGATGGAAACCGTCATATTCTGCACCTGGATAGCTTTTTCGATCAACGCGTATACTTTCTTCAGCGATTTGCTTTCTCCGATAATTGCTTTGGAGAAATCATACTTTTCGGAAATCTGGGTTTTTAACTGATTTACCTGATTCCGGAGCTTTTGTGTAGTCTGGATATTATGGATGGTGTTCAGCAACCTTTCCTTGATGTTCTCATCTTTGGTAATGTAGTCATAAGCCCCTTGCTTCAATAACTTTACAGCGGTTGAAATATCTTCCTGACCTGAAATCATCACGACATGAATACCCGGATCGTACTTCTTAACTTTCTCAAGGATCTCATGGCCGTCCATATCCGGCAAACCAAAGTCAAGTGTTACTATATCAGGGTTTTCCCCCAACTTGTTAAGGAAACTCTTGCCGGTAAAGAAAGTCTCAACCTCAAAATCAGGATTAAGACGTAAGTGGTGTTCAATCAGTTTATTGTAAAACTTATCATCTTCAATAACGAAAATTTTCATAATCTCTCAGCTGTAGTATAACGAGGTCTGGTCTATGGACCTAAATTACTATTATTTTGAATAGATAAGGATTTTGTCGGAGTATAAAATAATTTTGCATTGTACAAGTTATGTAGAAGGATTAAACTGATATCTGAATATTGAATAAGTTGTTTCGTTTGGCCATCCCGGTAATCCTGTTGATTATCGGTTCCTGTACGACCAAGAAGAATACGGTCGTTACGCGGAGCTATCATAATCTCACCTCGCATTATAACATCCTTTTTAATGCGAATGAGTCATATACTCAGGGACTTAAAAAAGCTGAAACGAGTTTTAAGGATGATTATAATTACCAGCTGCCGTTGTTCACCTACAGCTCAAAGGAGGCTGCCAGGATTATTACGTCCGACATGGACAAGACAATAAAGAAGTGTTCCAAGGTGATCGGCATGCACTCGATTAAAGCTAAGCCTAAATTGAAAAAGGGCAGTCGCAGTAACAGTGAAAAGGAATTTTATCGTAAAACTGAGTATGTAAAATGGATTGATGATGCCTTTCTTCTGATGGGCAAGTCCTATTTCTATAAGCGTGACTTCTTTCCGTCAATCGAAACGCTCGAATATGTGCTGAGCCAGTTTCCCGATGGCGGCCTTGGCGAGGAAGCCAGTCTGTGGCTGGCAATGGCACAGCTGGAGCTCAAGCACTATCCTGAATCGCAGCAGATACTTAACCGCCTGCAGGGAGATCCGAAATTCAGTTCAAAACTTCAACCGCTGTTACAGGCGGTATATGCCGACTGGTATCTTCGCCAGAATGATTTTATCACCGCCATACCTTTGCTGGAAAAATCCGCATTAAAGTATCCTGATAAGATCCAGCGAACCAGGATCAGCTATGTTTTGGGCCAGGTGTATGAAAAAGACAAGGATTCTGTGAATGCATCAAAATGGTACACAGTAGTCAACGAATTGAATCCGCCATACGAAATGGCCTTCAATGCCAGGATCAGTCGCGCCCGGCTTTACCAGGGAGGTGCACAATCGGAAGGGATCCGCAAGGAGCTGATGAAAATGCTGAAGGATGCCAAAAACATTGATTATCTGGATCAGGTATATTATGCCCTTGCTGAGCTGGAAATGAAGGAAGGCAAAACGGCAGAGGCAGTCAGTTTTTATAAGAAATCCATATGGAGCAATACCACCAACGTTTCGCAGAAGGCGGTATCCTATCTGGCTCTGGCCGTTCATTATTACGGCAAGAATGAATTTATTCCGGCCGGTGCCTATTACGACAGCTGCAGTCAGACCTTGCCAGACACCTATCCTGATTACAACAAATTGATATTGTTTGCCGGTAACGTCAAGTTATTGTCTGATAACCTCAGTTTGGCTCAGCGCGAGGATAGTTTACAGAACGTAGCAAAAATGGCACCTGCCGACCGTGAAAAATTGATTTCCGGGCTGGTTGCGGTTGCTCAGCAGAAGGAAGACTCAATAAAGGCGGCCAAAGAAGAAGAGAGGCTCAACGTGCAATCCGGGAGGATGAATGGCATGGGGACTATGACCGGTATGAATAACCGCGGAACCTTTGGTCAGAACCGGCAGGGAGGCGCCTCACGAGGCCCGGGTGGCTCAACAAGTATGAATTCCGATGCAGGCGATTTTTCAGGGGGAGGCAGCAGCTCGCTTACCGGAGCCACGAACTGGTATTTCTATAATCCGGCGGCCATCAGTTTCGGAAGCATAGAATTCATAAAATTCTGGGGACGCCGTAAACTTGAGGATAACTGGCGGCGGTCCAACAAGAAGGTAGTGTCTGAGGCCGGCGACCTGACCGCTGAAGGGGAGACCGGTGAGATCTCAACTCCTGTGGCCAGCACCAAAGCCAATACGTTTAAAGCCAATCAGCGGGAGTTTTATCTGAATGATCTGCCGCTGAATGATACCCTGATGCGGGAATCAAATAAGCGGATCGCCCAGGCCTATCTGAATGCCGGTAAAGTTTTCAAGGATCAGCTCGACCGACCGAACGATGCAGTCTATTATCTCGAATGGCTGGAGAAGCGCTTTCCGCAGGATGAACGTGTTCTGTTCGCTTACTACAATATTTATCAGATATATACCGCACTCAAGAATGATGCACAGGTGAAAGTTTACAAGGACCTTATCCTGAAGAAATTCCCTGATAGCCGTTCGGCAAAAATCATCAGCAATCCGGATTATTTCAAGGAGCTGGATGATGAGAAAGCCAATGTGATGAAATTCTATGAAAAGACCTATCAGGATTATAAGGGCAAGTCATTTGCGATTGTACTGGCCGGCTGCGCAAAAGC